>JBLHOX010000100.1:0-8773 GCA_047623725.1 Dokdonia sp.
GCAGGCAACGGGTTTTCTATAAGAAAAGTAGCTTGCTGTATCTTTTCGGTAATTTGACTTTCGGCTTCTTGTTCTGCCGCATAATTATGCGCTTCTATATTTTTCAGGTAATTAAACCCTCCAAAACCAGCAATTCCGAAACCTATCAAAGCAACGGCTGCATACTTCATCCATCCAGAAGAAGCTCTTCTTTCTGGTGTAAAAGCGATAGGTGCTTTTTCTTCTAAAGCTTCAACTTCTTCTTTATAGATCTCACGAGCAATTTGAGGAGACGTAAATGAAGAAAGTCCAAAAGAGGAGGATAGGTAGTTAAGATGATATGAAGGCTCAAATTGAAGTGTGTTTTCTTCACTTAATTGAAAAGAACCTATGCTCTTAAACTCCATAGCAGATCCTTTATGTAAGCCATCAAATATAAAGCGTACATACGATGCAATTTTAGTATTTGCATCTTCGTGAGGAATCATTTCTTTTTTTGCAATATAGTTAGCCAGTAAACCATCGGTATCTGTAAGCTGCGCATTGAAAGAAAGTTTTTTCTTTGGCGGATAAAAAGCGTGTGTGCTTTCATGGATAATAGCAGGCTGATATTGAGTTAAAAACGCTCCAAAACCTGGTACGATCACACACTCATAACGATATAAAAGGTCACTTATGTATTGGTCTAATTGCATAAAATAAAGATACTTTTTTTTAAAACTTAACAAGCAAGGGTATTGATATTTTATTAACAAAATTAAATAGAGATGTGACCCCTTGATTTACTATGTTTTGCTCGGCACCCTACTTAAAATTAAAAAACACAGTGATTAAACTCGCATTATGCATTATTACTTCTTCAAGTTGTAATAGATTATCTAATGCATAATGCGGATTAAAGTATGCAATGAGACAGAAAGTAATAAGCATGGTTTTTATTCCAATGATAAAAGTTGTTTCTTGTATTTTAATAGAATATTCTTATGACTGAAAACGAATTCCTTTCTCTGCTTACCCTCCAACATATTCCACACTTAGGAGATGGAAGTATTAAAAAGCTTATTCAACATTTTGGAAGTGCAGCCGCTGTTTTAAAACAAAAAAAGGAACACCTGCTCAAGGTAGAAGGAATAGGAGAACATAAGTTACAATCGTTTTGGAATGAGAAGCATACCGCTTTCGCGAAAGCAGAATTAGACCATATCAAAACACACAATATCACCTACAGTTGTTATACAGACGATGCGTATCCGCAGCGATTAAAACATTGTATTGACGGTCCAGTTATTCTTTTTCAACGAGGGAATATACAACTCAAAAAACGCAAGATTATTAGTATTGTAGGCACCCGAAAGATCACTTCATACGGAGCTGCTTTTGTAGAAAAACTCATAGAAGAAATTGCTCCTTTCAATCCGATTATTGTGTCTGGATTTGCCTACGGCGTAGATATTACAGCACATAAAGCAGCCCTAGCAAATAACTTGCAAACCATTGGTGTACTTGCGCACGGATTAGACAAAATGTACCCCAAAGTGCATAGTAAATATGTAAAAGAGGTAGAAAAAAACGGCGGACTTATGACCGATTTTTGGACCTCAGATACATTTGTGCACACTAATTTTTTACAACGTAATCGCATTATTGCAGGTTTAAGTGAAGCGACTATTGTGATAGAAAGTGCTGCCAAAGGAGGCTCTTTGGTCACCACAGATTTTGCCAATGGATATCACCGTGATGTATTTGCTGTGCCAGGAAGAGCAACAGATGCTTTAAGTATAGGATGTAATAACTTGATTAAACAACATAAGGCGCACTTGCTTACATCTGCAGCAGATGTGGCCTATATCCTTAATTGGAAATTAAAAGAAGACGCTCCACTACCGGTGCAGAAAAAATTATTTGTAGAGTTAGATGATAATGAAAAGCCAGTTTGGCATTTTTTAAAAGAACATGGAAAAGAAGAACTAGATCTCATCGCACTTCATTGTAAAATGCCCACACATAAAATCGCAGGAATCCTCCTCACTATGGAGTTAAAAGGAGTGATACGTCCATTACCTGGGAAGTTGTTTGAGGTGATTTGATGTTTTTGTATACGCTTTCGCGAAAGCGTATATTCTATACGATAAATTAGAAAAAACAAAAGAGAGGTTTACCTCTCTTTTGTTTAAGTTTATAGATGAATTAGTACATTGAAACAGAAAAAGATCCTCCATTAGCTTCACAGTAACGACTTAATGACACTGCCTGAGTAACGTTAGCAGCAGATAGAGTCCACCAATGACTTCCATCAGTGTGACTACAAATAATTCTCCAAGTTTTTCCTTCTTCAATTGGTAATATTCCACCAGCGATATTTTTTAATTGATCTTTAGTTAGTTTTTTAGTGCCTTTTAAATTTGAAATTGATTTTAACATAAAAATATTTATAATTAATAAAATTAAAGATAATAAAAGACCCCTCTGATTACCCTTTAATCTTCCCAGGCAATACTCTATATCCCATATTATATAATGTAAAACCAAATATGTCTGCATATTGCTCTATGGTTTTACTTACGGGTGTTCCTGCACCGTGACCAGCATCGGTTTCAATACGTATCAAGGTAGGAGCATCTCCTGCTTGTTTTGCCTGTAATTCTGCTGCAAATTTAAAAGAGTGAGCCGGTACGACACGATCATCATGATCTCCTGTTGTAACAAGTGTTGCTGGGTATGAAACGCCTTCTTTTACATTATGTACAGGAGAATATCCTTTTAGGTATTCAAACATCTCTTTACTGTCTTCTGCCGTACCATAATCATACGCCCATCCTGCACCCGCAGTAAAGGTGTGGTATCTAAGCATGTCCATAACACCTACAGCAGGCAAGGCTACTTTCATCAGGTCAGGACGTTGTGTCATCGTTGCTCCTACAAGAAGCCCCCCATTAGACCCTCCGCTTATGGCTAAGTAATCACTAGAGGTATATTTTTGATCAATAAGATACTCTGCAGCAGCAATAAAATCGTCAAATACATTTTGCTTTTTCATTTTTGTCCCAGCATCATGCCATTCTTTTCCATACTCACCACCACCTCGTAAATTAGGAACAGCGTAGATACCACCTTGTTCCATCCATACGGCATTTGCAATACTAAAACTAGGAGTAAGGCTTACATTAAAGCCTCCATAAGCATATAATATAGTAGGATTTTTACCATTGAGTTCTACGCCTTTTTTATGTGTGATAATCATAGGGACTTTAGTTCCATCCTTAGAATTATAAAAGACTTGTGTGCTTTCATAATTATCAGGATTAAAATCAATATCTGGTTTACGATATAATTCGGATGTTCCTTCTTTTATTTGATACAAATACGTGCTTCCGGGCGTCTTGTAGTTGGCAAAACTATAGTAGAGTTCCGTTTCCTCTTTTTTTGCACTAAATCCTCCTGCAGATCCTATCCCAGGTAATGCTAATTCACGTATAAGTTCTCCTTGATAATTGTATTGTAGTACTTTTGAAATGGCATCTACCATATACTCGGCAAAAAAAGATCCTCCCGCACTAGAAATACTTAATACATTTTTTGTCTCTGGAATGAGATCTACCCAGTTATCTGATGTTGGGTTGCTAGCATCTACAGTAACAATACGACGATTAGGCGCATTTAAATTTGTTACTAAAAATAATGTGGCTCCTTCGTTTTCTATAATACTACTGCTAGAATCTGTATGATCAAGAATAGTCACAAGTGGTGCGTTAGACTTTGTAAGATCTTTAATAAATAATTTATTTCCTGAGGTAGAAATACTTGCCGAAATAACGAGATAATGCCCATCTTCTGTAACACCGCCACCTACATATCGATGTTTTTCTTCTGGAGTTGCACCAAAAATGACAGCATCTTGAGATTGAGGCGTTCCTAATTTGTGATAATATAATTTATGTTGATCTGTTTTTGCTGAAAGTTCGCTACCCTCAGGTTTATCATAACTCGAGTAGTAAAAACCTTCGTTTTTATACCAAGAAATTCCTGAAAACTTTACATCTATTAAGGTGTCTTCAATAATTTTTTTAGATTCAGAATTCATGATTAAGATTTTACGCCAATCACTTCCGCCTTCTGAAATGCTATACGCAACGGTATTCCCATCTTTAGAAAAACTAAGACCTCCTAATGAAATCGTACCATCTTCTGTAAATGTATTAGGATCTAAAAAAACCGTAGCGGTATCAGGGTTATCTCCTGTTTTATATCTATAAATCACATATTGATCTTGAAGCCCGTTGTTTTTATAGAAATAAGAATAATCTCCCTCTTTAAAAGGCGCTCCTATTTTTTCATAATTCCATAATTTTTCGAGCCTTTCTTTAAGTTGTGCCCTAAAAGGAATCGTATCAAGGTAACTGTATGTCACTTGATTTTGGCGTTTTACCCAGTCTTTGGTTTCTTCACTTCGATCATCTTCTAGCCAACGATACGGGTCTGGGACTTCTGTTCCAAAATACGTATCTATGGTATCTGCTTTTTGGGTGGGTGTATAGGTCACTGTAATCGGTTTTTCTATAGATTTTACATCATTTTTACAAGAGAATAGCACGCTACTCACAAAGGCTAAAAAAAGTACTCTTTTCATAAGACTAAAGTATGTTATTGAAATAGTGAAGATAGGGATTTGTACGCTTTCGCGAAAGCATAAAAAACCCCACCTTAAATAGGCAGGGTTGTATGTTTTATAAGTGATAATTGGTATGAGATGAGTTTATTGTACGAGGTGTCTATAATTACTCCAGTTTTTATAGATAAAATAAAGGTTAACAATCGCTACAAATAATGCAGGTGCTATGTTTGCTGGGTTTAAAATCGCATGAAAAAGTACAATGTTTACAGAGATAGGAAGTAGTGCAAGTAATGCTGCAGGAAATGCTTTTTTAGTAATAAAAAGAATACCAACAAGCATTTCTAACCCACCTACTAAAGGCCACATATAGCCACTGTTAGTAAAGGCTTCAAATAAATTTGCTGCACCTAAATCATTACCAAATTCAAAAGCAGGTAAAAATGGAACAAATTTATTAAATCCAAATACAAGGAGCATTACTCCAAGTACAATTCTAAGTATTGTGTTTACTAACTTCATGAGTTTATTTGTTTTGGTTATTTATTGAGGTCTTAGACGCAGTACTCTTGCTTCTATTACAAAACAGTTTAGAATAATTGTCAATTTTCCCAAAAATACAAAAAATCACTCATTCAATAAATCTTGAAAAATAGCGACAAACCTACTTATATGAAGACCATCGATAAGTCCGTGATGAACATATATGGCGACAGACATTGTCTTTTTTTCATTCTGTGGGGTAACTTTTCCAAAAGATATTTTAGGAACACTGTCTCTTCTTTTAAAAGCTCTCGCATGTGTAATAGCACTAAAGTCAAGCCAAGGGATTGCCGAGTAATGAATAACACTGTCTGGATTTTGGGCAGGAAATAATGCATCACTTTGTTTGATGCGTTCTATTTCCATCTTAGTAGCTTGTGCAAACGTATCAAAATCTTCTGCATACGGAATATAACTAAAACCAAAAGTCTCATTGGCTCTCATAAGTGTTGCAGAAGCACCTATATGATCATGCAGAATTACCTCATTATCTGGTGTGATACGATATTTAAAATTTTCTATTTGGTTGGTTGCTAGCACACATTTATGCAGGTAGTATTGAAAAAAAGAAACTCCTTGTTGTTTTGCTTTTTGCATTGCTTTTGTCACATCTACTGTAACTGTAAGCCCAAAATAGGGTTCTTCAAACTGACTAAAGAATTCGAAGTGCTGTTTCCGTTTCCAAGTGGATAAGTCTATTGTTTTCACAGAAAATTATTTATGGTATTAAATGTAAGAAAAAGAAAAACCTCCACAAGGGAGGTTCTTCTATGTTATAAAAGTTTGTTTTTTAAACCAATCCATTTGCTACAAGATACTCTCCAATCTGAACAGCATTGGTGGCAGCTCCTTTGCGCAAATTGTCAGAGACAATCCACATATTAAGGGAGTTTTCTTGTGAGTGATCACGACGTATACGCCCTACAAAAACATCATCTTTACCCTCTGCATAAATAGGCATTGGGTAGGTGTTTGTATCAGGATTGTCTTGTACCGTAACTCCATCTGTCTCACTAAGAAGTCTACGTAGCTCACTAAGGTCATATTCATTATGAAACTCTAAATTAACAGACTCACTATGACCACCTACAACAGGAATACGTACCGCTGTCGCAGTAACAGCAATCGTGCGATCGTCCAATATTTTTTGAGTCTCATTGACTAATTTAAGTTCTTCTTTGGTATATCCGTTTTCTTCAAAAACATCACAAGCAGGAATGGCATTACGGTGAATAGGATATGGGTATGCCATTTCTCCTTTTTTTCCAGTATATTCATTTTCAAGTTGTTGTACAGCTTTTACGCCTGTTCCTGTAATAGATTGATAGGTAGAGACGACTAATCTTTTGATTCCATATTTTTTATGTAATGGAGCCAGTGTAAGAACCATTTGTATAGTAGAACAGTTAGGATTTGCAATGATCTTATCTTCTTTGGTCAGCGTATTTGCATTAATTTCTGGAACCACTAGTTTTTTAGTACGATCCATACGCCATGCAGATGAGTTATCTATAACGGTAGTTCCTACTTCAGCAAATTTTGGAGCATATTCAAGAGAGATATTTCCTCCTGCAGAAAAAATAGCGATATCAGGTTTGGCTGCAATCGCATCCTTCATAGAATAAATAGTATATTCTTTCTGTTTATACGTTACCTGTTTCCCTACAGATCGCTCAGAAGCAACAGGGATTAACTCCGTTATAGGAAAACTACGTTCTGCAAGTACTTGCAACATCACTTGGCCTACCATTCCGGTAGCACCGACTACGGCTACTCTCATTAGTATAAGTATCTATTAAACCCAGATTATGCAATAGAAAATCTATTATGATCTGAAACTATTTCAAAATAGTACGCTTCCCTTTATTTTTCAATATAACCATAGCGGTGCTATGCTGAAATTGATAAAACATCCTATTTTATGGCACTTTCAAATCTCATCACGAAGTTCTATTGCATAATCTGGGTTAAATTAAAAAATCAAATTTAGGGAGAAGCACTTGATTTATTGATCTAAAAGGTCTAAAAAAAGCATAATATTTCTAGGTTGAACAAAAGAGATCAAAAATGTATAATTCCTAACAAAAAAACCGCCTCAGCTAGATAACTGGGCGGTTTAAAGTTAAAATATATAGTGTAGCGGCGGCGTTTACGTCATCTCGTTGTAGAACGAGATCGTTACAATATGAACTCTTTATTATTTTTTAAGAGAATCTCTGATTTCTTTTAATAAATCAATTTCAGATGGTCCTGGATCTGCTACTGGAGCTGCTTCAACTGGTTTCTTTGATTTGTTGTATGCTTTTACAATCATAAACAATACAAATCCAACGATAATTAAATTGATAATCGCATTGATCCAATTTCCATACATAATAGCATTTTCTGCTGTTGCAGCAACAGTCTCTGTTGCTGGTACAGCTTCATCGAGTACGATCTTCATCTCGGCGAAATCAATACCTCCTGCAAAGTGTCCTATTATAGGCATCATGATATCATTGACAAAGCCTTTTACAACGAGTCCTATGGCACCCGCTAATAAAACAGCTATAGCTAAATCTATGACATTACCTGTCATAATAAATTGCTTAAATTCTTTTAACATTTTAATTTGGTTTATAAGGTTAATGAGTGTCTAAGGTACTGAAAAAACAAATTAAGTTAACGAAACCTTAACAGCACTACTGAGTTTATCGGAGAATGACGCGTTTTATCCGTTGAGATACCGCGGTAAGTAATTCGTAAGAAATAGAATTAATGGTAGCCGACACATCTACAGCAGAAACGTCTTCCCCAAATATAGTCACATCATCTCCCTCTTTACAGTCTATATCTGTAATGTTCACCATAAGCATGTCCATACAGACATTTCCTATAATGGGAGCTTTTTTACCGTGTATGGTGATATATCCTTTACCATGACCATACGCTCTAGAAATACCATCGGCGTGACCTATAGGAATGGTTGCTGTTTTCTCATAATGACTGGCTTTGTAGGCACGATTATACCCAACAGTTTCACCTGGTTCTATTTTATGTATTTGAGAGATGACAGATTTAAGTGAAGCCACAGGGCGTAAGTTCTGATCTTCTTTTGGTGTATTGCCATAGCCATATAATCCTATCCCTGTGCGCACCATATCAAATTGAGCTTCTGGGTAATTGATGATGGCAGACGTGTTACTTTGATGTAAAAAAGGAGTGTACGGTAGTGCTTTAAGAAGGGTTTGTGCTGTTTTTGTAAAGCTAGTAATCTGGTTTTGTGTAAATGCTTTTTCCTCTAGATCATCACTGGCGGCAAGGTGAGAAAAGATAGAAGCAACCTTAATTGCATTTGTTTCTTCTAGGTCCTCTAGAATCCAATCGGCATCGTTTTCCCAGAACCCTAGACGATTTAGTCCAGTATTAAATTTAAGATGTACGGGATAGTTTTGTTGTTGTTTTGCTTTCGCGAAAGCGGAAAATTCCTTAAAAACACGGGCACTATATAAACTAGGTTCTAGACATTGCTCAATAATCGTATTAAAATTATCAGGCTGTGGGTGTAATACTAAAATAGGTGATTGTATCCCGGCTTTACGTAATGCTTCTCCTTCACTTGTGTATGCTACTGCAAAATAATCAACACCTAATTCTTCTAGA
>JBLHOX010000101.1:0-8769 GCA_047623725.1 Dokdonia sp.
AATAATATGGATCATTAGCATCCATACTATCTTTAAAATAAAGTATCGCCTCTTCATACTTTTGAGAAAGGTATAGCGATTCTCCTTCTATAATATTTGCTTGTGTATCTCCTTTTTCTCGTAATGACGGTAATGATTTCCAGTTTGCATATTGATCATAATAGCCCTCTGATTGAGAGTTTATTAAAAATGGAAGTGTACATAGCAGGAGTACTGCCGCAGCAATTGCCATTCGGTAATACAAACGTCTGTCTTCTTTTTTATTTTTATGTTGAATCTTCTTTTGATAGTCGGCACCAACATCTTGTATGGTGTTTGATATATTTGCATAGGTATCGCTGCGTAATGTGGTTTTTAATTCTTGTAGCTCTTCATTTTTAGAATCGTTTGTTAGGGTTGCCCAATTGTCTTCTCTAAAAGAATCTCGCAATGATTCTTGAAGCAACACATCTTCTTGTAGGAGTTTATCATGAGTTAGTTTTTCTTCAAAAATCACTAATTGTTCTTGAGGCATAGTCCCGTGTATATATGCCTCTATTTCCTGTTGTCTTTTGTCTTCAAAAATTTCACTCATCTCTTTAATTTACGGTATCTGCAATCTTCTTTTATTAACTGAATGATTTTTGCCTTACATTTAAAAACACGTTGTCTTACGGTGTTTATAGATGTATAAGTCAATTCTTGAAGAATATCTTCATAGCTCATTCCATTAAAATAACTCCCCATAATCTCTTTACAATTAGGAGAGAGTAATTGAAACTTTTCTTGATAAAATTCTAATCTTTTTTGTTCTAAAATAAATAATCCTAAATCAGCTTCCTTATCTACATAGTGCACAGGATCATGATTCATTACCCAATTTTTTTTATTTTTTAGGGTTCTTCTCCAAATATTTTTACAAATAGTAAAAAAATAGGCTTCAAAAGAATTTATTTTTAATGGGGTTTCTCTATGTTTTACGATAAGATACATAAGGCTATCATGAAAGACATCTTGGACGTCTTCTTCCTTTCCTTTATTATTTAAAACAAACGATTTTACTTTAGAAAAAAAGGCATCATAAATAGCAGCGACTACTTTCCTATCATTATGTATTAATCCATTTAAATACTTTTCAGCTTCTTCCATAGATCACTTTATCGGGTTTTAAAATAGATCTTTAAATTATTTTGGGTAATAAATCTTAATTACTGCTACTAAAAAGTAAGAGTAACTCTTTTATTAATTTTAACACTATAAAGATGAAAAAAATAATTGGTAGTTTATTAATTGTCACAAGTTTATTAATAGCATCATGTTCTGATAGTGATGATATTATAGAAGAAAACATCACCACAGAAGCAAACTACAGGGCGCAATCTACAGCTACAAACTCTCCAAGATTTTCTAACAGAGAGCTTATTATTCAATACAGAAAAGATACAAGACCTAGTAGAAAAGCGGCATTAAGACAGCAGTATGATGTCGTAGATTACGATGTATGTACACACTGTGATGGTACTATAGAAAAGTGGGATTTTGGACCTGGAGTAGATTTAGAAAATAAATTTGGCTCTGTGAGTTCAGGTAGTGGTGGCGCTGAGAGTATACAAAATGTAACTATAGAATTTACTTTTAGAAATGAAGAAGAAGTTGCTTCTCTTATAGGAGGGTCTGGTTATACAAATGATTCGAATCATATTGTTTCTAGTAATCAAAATGCTGTCACCATCGCCGTTTTAGATTCTGGCATTGATGTCAATTATCCTACTTTTGATTCAAGTCCTTTTCTATACAACGCTGCTCATCACGGCATCTCTGGATTACATTCTGGATGGGATTATGTAAATGAAGATAATAACTGTTATGATGACTATGAACAAGTACACGGTACCGGAGTAAGTACACTTATTTACAAATCACTTAATCATACTGAAATACCATTCCAATTATTACCTGTAAAAATAGCTAATCAGGATGGAGAAGTAAGTATATTTAATATGTTATGTGGTATGATGTTCTCATTACCTAAAGCAGATATTCTTCAGATAAGCGCTGGCTGGTATGATGCTGCAAATGCAAACCAGCATACAATTGATATTTTTTTAGATGTATTATCTCAGTATGAAGATGTGCTAGTCGTTACTTCTGCAGGGAACTATTCGAATAACAATGATAGTAACATCGCTCATTATCCTTCAAATTTTTCTGCAATGATTTCTAATGTAATTGCTGTTGGCGCCACTAATGAAGCGGTTACTGATGCTGCATATTTTACAAATCATGGTAGACACACTGTCGATTTTATGTCTAATGGAAGTAATTTGCCTTTTATAAATAGTATTGGACAATCTGTACCTATTTCTGGGACTTCATTTTCAACCCCTTTGGTAACCGCTGCAGCTGCTAAAATACTTTATGAATCTGGCATGACTTATTCTCCAGCAGAAATTAAGCAACAATTAGATACTAACGGCATACCTGTTACGTATACAAAGCAAACGAGATATAATAAATACATTACACCTCTATACTGATAATGAATGAGATATAATTTAAAATGAAAAGTCTTCGAATAATATTCGAAGACTTTTTTTATACTTATTTTTAAGGTAACTAACCATTAACTATGTATAAACCAATTTATTATTTCTTTATTTCTTTTGGTGTGCTCTTTCATCTTGATGCATATTCTCAAGAAAAACTAAAAGTCAGTTTTGATAGTATATATACTAATAAAGGGCAGTCAAATGATGAGAAAATTAAGAATATACGCATGTTACTTTCTAAAACAGATACGCTCTCTATAACTCCTGAGTTAGGGTATGCATACCATAAACTAGGGTTGCTTTACAACTTTACACAGTCGTATGAGAAAGCGATACAAGAAACTTTAAAAGCGATACACATAAGGAGTTCATCTACATCGACAAGCAGTAAAGATGTAAATAACAGTTTATACAATACTTTTATTTATTATAAAGAATTAGGGAAAAGACAAAAGGGACAAGTATATCTAGATAAAATACTTAAAAATAAAGGCTCAGATAAATTTAACTTTAAAGCGCTTATAGAGTTAGCTTCCATCTATATGAGTGAAGGTGATTATTTTAAAGCACTTCAATATCTAGAACCTGTCATATTATCATTTGATATTTACAAAGATCATAGAACATTTATTCTTGGACACCTATCATGTATAGAAGCGTATAGTAAGATGAGTACTCCTCACAAGTATTTAGAAAAAGTAACGCTACACAGAGAAAAAGTAGAATCTTTTAAAGACTATGTCTCTCTTAAAGAAATAGCGGATATGCACACAAATTTAGGGACCATTTTTGAGAACGTAAATGAAAAAGAAAAAGCTATTATTCACTATAAAGAAGCCCTCTCTTTATATATAGAAGGTGAATACTCTAATAATATTGGCACTTTATATACTAATATCGCTGCTATACATTCAAGAAATAAAGAACATAAAAAAGCAAAAATATATTATACAAAAGCTTTAGAAATAAATGAGAATCCTATCAAAAAAGCTGATATCTACTACAACCAAGGTTTTTATCTTCAAACGGATGATCCCAAAAAAAAGATTGCCTATTTTCAAAAAGCCATCTACACAGCATTAAGCCAAGAATATGACCCTACTGATACTAGTCAATTACCATCTATAGATTCTTTTAAAGAGTATACATATAAGCCTGATGTATTAGTGTATCTTGTAAATAAAGCCAGTGCTTGGCTAGATGCCTATCACTTAGAAAAAAATCGCAACTATCTAGTATATGCAAAAGAAACACTTTACTTAGTAGACCAATTGGTTTCTTTAATACGACTAGATAGTGAGGTAGATCAATCTAAACTTTTCTGGATAAATAGCGGAGTAGATTCTTATATGCTTGCTGTAGAGGTTTGTTATCTATTAGAGCAACCAGAAGAGGCCTTTTATTTTATGGAAAAAAATAAAGCCTTACTACTTCTAGAGCACTTAGACAAACGGTATACACAACAGAATCTTGAGATACCTATATCTATTCTACAAAAAGAAAAAAAACTTCTTAAAAAGAGAATAACGATCAAACAGCAACTTCAAAAAGCAAAAGATAGCCTTCAGCTGCAACAGGAGTTTATAAAAGTAGATAACTCATATATTACATTTCTGGATTCCTTGAAGAATAAATTCCCTGCGTACTATACAATAAAAGCAGAGCCTAAAATTTTATCACTTCAAGAAAGCATAGAAAAACATGTTACCAATGATTCCTATTTTGTAGAGTATATTATGAATACATCAAATGGATATGGCATCTTCTGCTCTAAAGAAACAACGCACTTTTTTAAGATTAATGACGTTCCTGAATTAATACAACAAATCCAATTTCTCAAAAGAAAATTAAGTGCTCCATTTACTACAAAAGAAACATTTAGCACATATCAAGACACTTCTTTTATTGTATTTAAGAAACTATTCCCTTTTGTAGAGAAGCCAACATATTTTGATGATAAGAAACTGGTTATTATTCCAGATTATGAACTTCATAATCTTCCTTTTTCTGCTCTTACTATAGATAATAAAGCAACTAGTTTTAAACTTGATTACCTACTTCATCACACAGAAACAGTGTATTTACATTCTGCTTCCGTATTTCAACAAATACATAAAACAGCAAATACATCAACTACTGGAATTACGGGGTTTGCTCCTACTTTTTTTAAAAATAAAAACTTGATTGATTTAAGTAAAAGTGAAGAAGAGATGAAAAAGCATGCATCTTTTTTACCTATGTCATTACGTTTAAAAGAAGAAGCGACTAAAGCTGCTTTTATTTCAAGTTTAAAAAACACGCGTATTATTCATATAAATTCTCATGCAGGATATACCACTAATAGCACCCCGTGGCTACAATTATATGACGACAAGATTATTCTAGATGAATTATATGAGGTAGAGAATAATACAAATCTTATTATTCTAGATGCTTGTAAAGGTGCACAAGGAAACCAAGAAGCTGGAGAAGGGATGATGAGCTTGTCTCGTGGCTTTTTCTATAGTGGCACGCGAAGTGTAATCGCTTCTCACTGGAATGTAAATGAAGCATCTAACAATGAAATTCTACATACATTTTATAAAGAATTAAAAGAAGGCAAGACAAAATCAAAGGCATTGCACACTGCGCAAAAGGCCTACTTAAACAGTCATCAATTAGAACAAACCTCTCCTTATTTCTGGGCAGCTATTACCCTCACAGGAGATGATAGTTCACTACCATTCACTCAAGAATATTTCTGGCTTAAAATAATAGGTCTTATACTACTTATAACTATAGTGATAACTGCTTTGGTATATCGTAAAAAAAAAGAGGCTATCTCAAAACAGATAGCCTCTTCCTTTAGTGAATCAAAATAGATATGTTAATGATTAACACCAAGAACATCCATTATCTATAAAATCCCAAAAGAAGTCAAATGTATTCCAACCTCCAAATTCGTTACCACACCATGAAATTCTAGCCATCGTCACACGTCCTCCATCAGGTAATTCACCTTCAAATAAGAACACAGGTTCGTTTTCATATTTATGCCATACATATACAATCTCTCCATTAATAAGATGCTCTGCAGCAGCCGTTCCTGTAAATCTTCCTTCTAAGAATCGATATTCTACAAAATCACTTGGCGTCACTCCTAGGTCTTCCATAAAAGCTTCTTCTGTAAGACCTCCTCCTACTGGGAAATCTCTTGCATCAATAGCTCCATATACATCATGATTATCTAATTCGATCTCTTTAACACTAATAGGTACAACTACTTCACCATTTTCAAGATTTGCATAATCTAATCTATAATTACCCGCTTTTAATGTGATTTCTTCTAGACCTAATCTTCTAGAAACCTCCTCAGCAAGAACTATATCTTCACTTATACGTAAAGATCTTTCCCCTAATTCTCTAGAGAAAGCTATACGTAATTCATTATCATATCTCTGATATCCTACAAATCCATCTTGAGGGCTAAAATCACTAGCCTTCATTACGTCAAATACTTGACCTATAGGATCTGTATCATCACCCGGATCCATAATATCACAAAAGGTAATGATATCTCCATCACCGTCTGTAAAACAAATTCCTCCTCCTGGTCCACAGGTTCTTCCAAATCTCCAATCCATTGCAAACGCCCAAAAAGGGGAGTCAAAACTTCCATTTGCAGAATTTAGATTTGTAATATCTAAATTGTTTGAAGCATCACTTACTTCGCTTTCTGTTTCGCACGAAAACAGAAAAAATACTGCCAATACTACTAAGGCTACATTTTTTAACATAATACATTGATTTTCAGACCTACTCTATTTAATAATTCGCTTTTCGGTAACCGCGATTTATAAACAAGTATCAAAACCAAAAATTCATTACCCAAAAAAAAAGCCTATTTGGTGTTTTTTCAAATTACTCATAACCAGAAATATAAAAAATACAGGCTGTGTACGCTTTCAAGGAGTGTAGTGACGCAGAAGTTTATGCTGAGCCTGTCGAAGTACGAAAGCGTTATGTCATCGAAACATTAGAAGTTACCGATGTGATATACGTAGAGAATATATCAAAAATAGTGAAAGCTCTAATCGTTGATAATAGAGAACACCGATTACATCTCAAAAGAGACAACCTCTATGGTAGATTGATCTCCTTGAAGATCTGTCCAAGCGACATAGACTGTCGTATCAATGATTTCTAATTGAGGAAAACCACTAGCGCGTGCTGCTGAAGTTGTGGTAATCGTCATAGGTGCATCTTTATGTCCATCTTGATAAACACGAACCGCTTGTAATAATATGGTATCACCACTAGGTTCTAACCAACTTACCAAAGCACTTCCATCTTTTAAGAAAGCGGTATCGACACGTCCTATTGCCATTCCTGCATCTACACGAACTGGAGTTCCAAAAGTAGCCCCATTATCTTTAGAAAAAGTAACTAGGACTCTAGGATCATCGTTAGAAGCCGTAAACCAAGTCACGACTACATCTTGTTCTTGTGCATCTATCGCTGGTCCATTAACAGGGCATCCATTAAGTTGCCACTGATCGTTATATACAGCTTTAGGTGTTGTCCAAGCTCCATCTACCCATCGTGTGATATAGGTATCTCGTATTTCTTCTTCTGTATCAGAGCGATCACGATATACAACGATAGGGCCTTCATAAGTAATAGCAATGGCTGTGTTGCAACAATCACACACTCTTGTATCTATAACGGTATCTTCTTTTATCGTTCCGTCTAAGCCTACAATCGCTACTCGTAATGTCATCTGATTGTCTTCTTCCTTTTCATGCTTTGTCTCTCGACCATCTAGCCAAGTCACATAAAACCCATCATCATACGGTCGCATAGAAACAAAACCGTGTTCTGCTGCGACGCCATCAGTATTCAATAAAAAATTTGATTTTACACTAGCATCACCAGAAAGAAGGTTCAATTTAATATCATAATCATACGTTCCCTTTGCTGACTTCTGGAGGGTATTGGTAAGTATCGTTTCTCCATTAACGGCAAGTGCAGGAAAATCTGCCCAGTTCACAAACCAATCTGTTCCAGAAGTAATGATTTTGGGAGTAGACCATGCTTGATCTCGATAGGTTGCATAATTAAGGATTGCAAGCGAATCTTCTTCTTCTACCCACGTCATGTGCAAAGCACCATTTTGAGATACCAATCTAGGTAGATGTGCTTTTCCTTTGCTTGGGGATTCTATTTTTTTATATATAGCACCTAATTCGACCTCCTGTTTTACAACCACTTCAGGAGATTCCTCTTTTTGTTTACACGAAAAAGCGACACAAATAAGTAAAAGAATGATGATTTTTTTCATAACAGATACAACTTTACGTATTATGAGTATTGGTTTATTTTAGTTTCTAACCCGTCAACAAGCTTTATATAAGATTCTATTTATGAGATATTCTTTAAGGTGGTTGACTGGATTATTTGATTTTAGACTTCGCATGCATAGGCTTCGGTCTCTCTAGTATCTCAAGAGGCTCAGCATATAAATCAAAATCTTCTGCTTGTGTGACTTTTACGGTTGTATAACCACCTGTTTTTAGATAATATTTTGTGGCATCTATCAACACTTCATTATCTACATCGGGGCTATCAAATTCTGTACGACCTATAAAATAATTTCCTTCTTTACGATCGACTACAATTTTGAATTCTTGTCCTATTTTTTGTTGATTGAGTTCCCAAGAAATTTGAGACTGGATTTCCATGATTTGATTAGCACGGTCCATTTTCACTTCTTCAGGCACATCATCTTCCAGATTGAAAGCGTGTGTATTTTCTTCGTGAGAATACGTAAAACAACCTAAACGTTCAAAACGTTGGTCTTTCACCCATTGTTTCAGCGTTTGAAAATCTTCTTCGGTTTCTCCAGGATATCCTACGATCAATGTGGTACGGATCGTCATGTTGGGTACGCTTTCGCGAAAGCGATCTAACAATGCATTTGTTTTTGCCATGGTCGTCCCACGTCGCATTGACTTTAAAATCGTATCCGAAATATGCTGTAACGGAATATCTATATAATTACATACTTTAGGTTCGCGATGCATCACTTCTAAAACTTCCATTGGAAATCCTGTTGGGAACGCATAATGCAAACGAATCCACTCCACACCTTCTACTTTCACAAGTGCTTCTAGTAGCTCGGCAAGATTACGTTTTTTATAAATATCTAATCCATAATAGGTAAGATCTTGTGCAATAAGAATCAGTTCAGAAATACCTTTTG
>JBLHOX010000102.1:0-8737 GCA_047623725.1 Dokdonia sp.
GGTTCCTTTTCCTTCTTGTGATGTAAAAGTAATGTTTCCGTTATAGGTTTCCATAATATTTTTTACCATCGCAAGTCCAAGTCCCATACCACTGGTTTTGGTAGTGAATTTTGGTTCAAATATTTTTAATTTATTTTCTTCTATAATTCCTATTCCGTTATCGCTCACGGTAATCTGAACGTCAGATCCCATGGTTTGGACATCTACAAAAATCTTAGGGTCTTCTGTGTTTTTTGTTGCCTGAATAGCATTTTTAACCAGATTGGTCACCACGCGTATTAATTGGGTTCTATCAAATTTTGCGAGAATTTCTTGGTCCGCTTTCGCGAAAGCGATATTACGTTCCCTAAAAATATCTAACGCCAGTTTTATCACCTTAGGAACATTTAAGGTTTCACTTTGTTGCGCTGGCATATCTGCAAAATTTGAAAAAGCAGAAGCAATACTACTCATAGTATCTATTTGCTGAATAAGGGTGCTACTGTATTCTTTTATCTTTTTATTGATTTCTGGATCTTCTGGATCAAAACGTCGCTCAAAACTCTGAACAGTTAATCGCATAGGCGTCAATGGATTTTTGATCTCATGAGCGACTTGCTTTGCCATTTCGCGCCAAGCAGCTTCTCTTTCATTTTGAGCAAGTTGCGCCGCACTTTCTTCCAACTCATCAATCATACTATTGTATGCAGAAACCAGTGTCAGTAATTCTGTAGGGAGGCTTTTTGTATCTACTTTTTTATTGCGCCTATCTAGTTGAGTTACTTTAATTTTTTCTTCAATATCTTTAAGTCGAAGGGTGATATATCTCGCTAAAATATACGCAAGAAAAATAGCGGTAATAAAAACAATAAGCGCCACAATCCCTATGCGAATTAGAATTTCTTGCATCTCTTTATTAATAAAAGAATCAGTGTCTTCATACTGTATTTGAAGAATTGCCAGTCTTTTAAATTTTGGGTCGTTTATATAAGAATACGAGTTTTGTTGTGGTATTTCTGTATCTATACGCTCTACATATCGTTTTTCTATAGCACTCGCTAAGGTATCCAATATACGCTTGAGAATTGCTTCCTGAACGGAACTCTCAAATAATTTTTCGGTAGAAGAAATCAAAGGTTTCCCCTCTAGATCATAAAGCGTTATGTTCTCTCCATGAATACGTGCAATATCATACACCTCATCTTTAAAAATAAACTTTACCCTATCCGTTCTCATTTGATAGGTGGTTGTTTTAAGCGTCCTATCTATATCTTTCTTTATAGAGTTTTCCTTACGCTCTAAACGATCAATATTATAATCTTTTACTTGCTCACGGTATTGGTAATAGGTAATTCCTGAAATTAAGGCAAAGGCAATCAACACCAGTACTAGCATCGAAGTAAAAATGCGGAAGCTTAAAGATTTCCTATCAAAATTGAACATAATAGTATCTATTATTGAATGACTAAGGTATTAAGATTGTGGTTGTATTAAGCATTATCATACTAAGAACTCATCTTGACTTTTTCTATTTCCTAAAAAATGACTTAAATCCGTCCATATTTTATCTATTTTCTTATGCGTAGTGATACTATGCCTTTCAAAAATAGTCTCATCTGAACAAATTTTAGTTCATTTTCGGTTAAAAACAAAAAGTCAAGATGAGTTCTAATAATCCATGTTACGCATCTGGGTTTTTTTCTTGAATCTTTCGGTATAGTCGTATGCCAAGCATTAACAATACCCCTAGACCTATAATCCCCAAGACACCATAAATCCAGTTTGTAGCACTTTTTGTCACTGCTAGAAAAACAACCGCAAATAAAATAAGGGTTGCTCCTTCATTCCAAATACGCATAAACTTGGAAGAGTGCTTAAATTCCCCTTTCTGTAATTGCTTATGTATACTCCATGTCTTTGCATGATAGAGATATAGCAAGATCACAAATCCTAACTTTATTTGCATCCAAGGCTGTTCTAATAATCCTGGCGAGATATGCAACATCAAGAATGCAAAAAGGGAACAAAGTACTAAAGAAGGACCCGTAATGATCTTCCATAATCGTTTTGCCATGAGACCCAATTGTTTCCCTAAAATTTTGCGATCAGGAGAGGGTTTCTCGTTTGCCTCTACTTGGTATACAAAAAGCCTTGGCATATAAAACAGCCCTGCAAACCATGTCACCATAAAAATGATATGAAGTGCTTTTATGTAATAGTAATATTCTGCCATAGGGCAAAGATACGAAGGTCTATAAATAGATGCTAAATCCTCCTACAAGATTTATATTGCTAGATGTGTTTTCAAAATTCATCTCCATTATCTAACTCTTTTTTAAATATTGAATATTTTGAAACAATCTAATCAAACAACATGCTTACTACTCTTAATAAAAAGTTGATTAACTTCCTTTTATTACTAATTATAGTAATCTTCTTATAATCTAAGGTTTATGAACTAAAACTGAGCATAAAAAAACCTCCCGAAGAAGGTTTTTTTTACCGTATTTTATCTATTCTTTTAAAAGAAAATAATGAACTACCCCGAGGCAGAGCCATCGAGGTATCAAGCGGAAAAAACTTATTTTTAGTTTTATGAAAACTATCCGTTTTCAAACTTTCCTCTTTGACCCCGAGGTAGAACCTCGAGGAATTCTATAGATTGAAGCCAACATCAAAACCAATTCCTTTATTAATAAATCTAAAATTAGCATCTTTTGGCTTTACAGATGATGACGTATAACCTGCTCCTAAATCTACAGAGAAACTTTTTCCTATAAAAAATGCAACTCCACCATTAAATCCATAATTAAAAATTGAACTTTTGGATTCACTCTCTATAGAATTCATTTCATTTTTACTATTTGAAAAACCTAAACCTACACTCCCTTGTAAAAAAGGTTTGATATTTCCTTCAGTAAAATAATAAAGTGAGAAAACAGAAAAGATAGTCCTAGTATTCCTTGAGTCAAAATCGAGTTCATTTGATTTTGTTCTACCTGAAGTAAATGAAACACCTCCTCCAACAGCTAGATTATCAATTACAAAATATCCAAGATTAGGCGTAAATGAAAACCTTGTACTCCTTATTCCATCATCATCAGTTCCTTTACTTCTTCTTGTTTTTGGAGTTGAGCTTGAAAAATTAAAATTTGAACTTCCTCCAACAACAAAATTTCCTTTAGCCGTCGGAGCAGTTGAAGTGTCGTCATCAGATTGAGAAAGACCAACAAAAGAATAAAGTAATAAGCTTAAAATTAAAATAGATTTTAGTGATTTCATGAATTGAAATGAATTAGTTAGTCTTCTTTAAACAAAAGATATATAGTATTGATTGTCTGCGCGTAAGTATTAAGCACTAACACTTATTCTATTAAAAGACTTTCGATTTTCCATATCAAAATCGGTCGTTAACAATCTTTTGATTTTAGCGCAATCTAGGATACAATCTTGCAGAGAAAAAGTTGCATATCCGTATATTAAACAAAATACGGCAGCAAAAATGCCTTACAGAGCAACCGCTATGGCGTATCTATAAAGCAGAATCCTTATCATGGACTTTTGCAAGAGATATTCACTAAAGGACACATAATACTAATCCCAAGTTCTAATAGTTCATTATGGGAACAAGAATTTAAGACTAAGTGCAAATAGAATGAAGTTCTAAAAGGAAGGTGTCAATTTAATTAAAGAATATACTTATTACTATGTATAGCAATCTTATCGTAGTCCGTATTTATAAAAACAAAAAAAGCCCCAAAAGGGGCTTAATATCAAATTATATAAGTTTATTACTCCTTAAAAATAAAAAGCAAATCCTATTCTAAATTCTAGAATACCTTCATCCGTAAAATCTTCATTAAGAGATAGATTATATCTTAAACCTGGCTCTATAGATACGTTATCTGCAACAAACCAAGCGTACCCACCTTGAATACCTACCCAAAGAGGATTCTCATTAGCATCTTGAAAACTTGCTCCAGTAACATCTACCTGAACTGGAAAGGCACTTGCTATATAATACTTAGCACCTAATTTATAAGTAAAAACCGAAAAACCGTCATTATCGGTATAACCCAATCCAGCTTTAATAGCTAAATCATCTGCTACAAAATAGCCTCCTTCTGCACCGACAGACCACACTGTAGTACCATCTATAGATGTAAGTCCAAAGCCCGTATTTGCGGAGTGCCCAAATAATCCAGCTCCAAAACCAGTATTTGCTTCAATAAGCCAGCTTCCTTTATCTGTGGCTCCACCGTCACTATCTCCAGAATTTTGTGCAGAAACTACTGCTGAAATTAAAAATAAGCTTGTAAATGAACTACCCCGAGGCAGAGCCATCGAGGTATCAAGCGGAAAAAACTTATTTTTAGTTTTATGAAAACTATCCGTTTTCAAACTTTCCTCTTTGACCCCGAGGTAGAACCTCGAGGAATTCTATAGATTAAAATTGATTAATTGTTAAATGGTTAATAATTGTTACACAAACAACATATTATGCTGATTATCTGTACATAAGTATTACATCACCGCATAATGTTACAGATTTACAATAAAAAAAACCTAGCAGATTTCTCCACTAGGTCTATATTCTTTGTTTTTTACTCTTTTTTAATCTTCTACAAACAAATAATTCAGCTTCAAGCTATTAAAGTCTGTATTAAATTGAGCCACCTCAGCATCCAGCATCGTGTCAAAAGCTTCTAGTTGCTTTGTAATCGCTGCAGAAAGCTCGTTTTTAACGGCAATATCTTGATCTGTTGGACCAAAATCTCCCATCCCAACAAGGCTATTTAAGTGCCCTAATTTATTGTTTAACCTAATAGGGAAGTTCAATGGGTCTTGACCAGAACGGTTTTTTGTTTGGTATAATTCTTTTTCAATGGCACCGAACTCTTCTTGCATTTTCTTTGCTTTCTCTCTTAGATCTGCGGTACGAGCATCATCTTTATATTGAGTTTCAAATGCTTTTAACTGGGCATTGATTTTACGTATTTTCTTAATACTTTGATGTGCGCGATCTACCGTTTTATTAACATCAGTTATAAAGTCATGTTGTCGTTGCATATCAGCTACTGTCGCTTCTGCATTTGGATTTGGATTGATGACAAATGCCTGAGTTTGCTCATCTCCATTTACATTCATCACCACTTTATAATTGCCAGGAACCGCTTTTGGCCCATCAAGGCTTGCCCACCAAAGTATCATTCCTTTAAGTCGTTCTGCTCCGTCTGTACGTGTGTTCCAAGCAAATAGATTACTTCCTTTTTCTGCTTTCAGCTTGTCTTTCTTTTCCTTTGCGCCTGTACTAAAAGATTGTAACGTATCTCCAGCTACCGTCATATAGGTAAGCGATACGGTATCTTTCTTTTTATCAAAATCTTTCAGATTAAAATACGTCATAACTCCGCTAGGGTGATTTGTCCCTTCAGTAAGACTCCCTTCCCGACCACCGCCTCCCATACGGTAGGTTTCTTTTGGCTTAAAAAGGTGGTTTGATTCCGCTTTCGCGAAAGCGGACTGATGCAACATCCCTAAGTCATCTATAATCCAAAGACTACGTCCTTGTGTTGCAACAATAAGATTATTGTCCTTAATTGTAAGATCTGTAATTGGTACAATAGGAAGATTCAACTGAAAAGATCTCCAGTTTTTACCGTCATCAAAACTAATGTACATCCCAGTTTCTGTCCCTGCATATAATAACCCTTTTTGTTTTGGATCTTCACGTAATACACGTGTAAAATGCTCTGAAGGAATCCCGTTGGTAATCTTTTTCCAAGACTTTCCGTAATCAGTAGTTTTGTATAGATACGGAGCAAAATCACCCGACTTGTATCGTGTACCTGCAACGTAGGCCGTTCCTTCATCAAAAGCACTAGGCTCCACACTATTAATCATCATCCATTCTGGCATTCCTTTAGGCGTTACATTATCCCAAGTAGTTCCTCCATTACGACTTATATGAAGCAATCCATCATCACTTCCTACCCACAGCAATCCTTCTTTAAGAGGAGACTCGGCAGCAGCAAAAATAGTACAGTAATACTCTACCGAGGTATTATCTTGTGTAATAGGACCTCCAGATGATTTCATTTTTTCTGGATCATTACGTGTTAAATCTGGACTAATTACTTTCCAGCTTTGTCCTTCGTTTTCGGTGACGTGTACATTCTGTGAGAAGGTATACATACGATTAGGGTTGTGCTTACTAAAAATAATAGGGAAGTTCCATTGGAAACGGTATTTCATATCCTCTACACCATGTCCCATTGGGTTATCTGGCCATACAGAGATAGAGCGTACCGTATTCTTCTCATGATTTACTCTTGTCAAGAAACCATCATAACTTCCTCCATATACAATCTCATTATTTTTTGGATCTACTGCAATATGAGCACTCTCACCTCCAGCAGTACTTTCCCAATCGTCTTCAGAAATACTTCTTCCTTCTGTACGATGCGGAATACGTATCGTGCTATTATCTTGTTGTGCTACATAAATACGATATGGAAAAGCATTGTCTGTCGTCACTCGATAAAATTGTGATGTAGGCTGATTCATATACGTACTCCAACTACGACCACCGTCATACGTTACTTGTGCACCACCATCGTCTCCTATAATCATACGATTAGGATCTTCTGGAGCAATCCATAAATCATGGTGATCACCGTGAGGAGCATTATACGTACTAAAGGATTTTCCTCCATCGGTAGATTTATGATAACGTACATTTAAAACATATACGGTATTTTCATCTTTTGTATCTGCATATAAACGCGTGTAATACCATGCACGCTGACGTAATTTACGCTCATCATTGATCTTCGTCCATTTTATTCCTCCATCTTTGGACGTATATAATCCTCCTTCTTTTTCATTTTCGACCATCGTATAAAGGCGATTGCTATTTGCGGGAGATACGGTAATTCCCATAATCCCTAAAGTACCTTTTGCAAAACCATCATTGGTAGAAATCTCTGTCCATGATTCGCCTTCATCTGTACTTTTCCAAAGCGCAGATCCATCACCTCCCGAACTTAAGCTATACGGGGTACGTCTTGCATTCCAAGTCGTGGCATACAATACTCTAAAATTATTAGGGTCTATGATTAAATCTACAACCCCTGCGTTGGAATTACTAAATAACGTTTGTCTCCACGTTTTTCCTCCATCAATACTTTTATACACACCACGTTCTTGTGTAGGTTTATAGATATTTCCTAACACACCTGCATATACAATATCTGAATTGGTAGGATGTACGCGTATACGAGGTACATGACGACTATTTTTAAGCCCTACCTGACTCCAAGTTTGCCCAGCATCTACTGTTTTCCAGATCCCATATCCAGAAGATACGTTACCTCGAAGGGTTTTTTCTCCTCCTCCAACATAGATCACATTAGGGTCACTTTTAGAAACCTCAACAGCTCCGATACTTCCTCCAAAAAAGCCATCAGAAATATTCTCCCATTCCTTTCCGCCATTAATGGTACGCCATACTCCACCACCGGCACTTCCCATATAAAATAAATCAGGTTGCCCAGGTACTCCAGTGACAGCGGCACTTCGGCCACCTCTAAAAGGTCCAACTAATCGATATTCTAGCGCTTCATACGAAGATTCATCTGGTGTTTGCGCATTGGTTTCTAATGCCATTCCTGAGAGGATACTCAGAAAAAGGAAGAGGATATTGGTTTTCATTGAATTTTGGTTTGGTATTACGATAGAAATTTAAGAAATTCTTAAGAAGGATTCCTTATTTGGGAGTTTTTTAACGTATTTGACAAAAGATAAAAGTACCTTTTTTATGAAGATATTTGTGTCTAGTTTAAGTACGCTTTCGGCATAGCCGAAGTTTATGCTGAGCTCGTCGAAGTACGAAAGCCTAAAAAGAAACATCATCCTTCTTCTTGGACAGCGAGTTTGGTCTTTACTTCTTTATTCAAGAAATACCCTGTTACGATCGTAGAAAGTACATCGGCTATTGGAAATGCAATCCATACACCCCAAACGCCCAAAAATGGTGGTAAAATAAGAATTAGCGGGATTAAGAAAAACCCTTGTTTTGTCAAACTTAAAAGTAGTGCAGGCACCGCTTTTCCTATAGATTGAAAATACGCAGAACCTATCAACTGTACTACAATAATAGGAGTTGCTGCAAATACCCAACGTAAGGCGTTAGGCGTGCGTGCAAATATTTCTGCATTGTCTGCAATGGTTTGCGCATCTCCTCCTTTGTCACTTAAAAACATAGAAACAAAGAAGTCTGGAAAACTCATAATAATTGCAAAAATGAGTAATGCGAGAATACCTCCATATTTAATAGACGTATTAATGGTCTCTCGTACTCGGCTATATTTTTTTGCGCCATAATTATAACCAGCAATTGGCATAAATCCTTGGGTAACTCCTATCACTGGGAATAGGGCAAACATAAGCATCCTGCTTATGATACCATAGGAAGCAAGGTCTAGTGCATCTCCATACGTAATCAATACGTTATTAAGTAGGATTCCTAATACACTAATAGTCCCTTGACGTGCTAAGGTTACACCACTCAAACCACTAATTTCTTTTAAAATATTGGTTTTAAGCTTAAGGGAACTTAATTTAATACGCAACTCACTCTTAGCGATAAAAAACCAAAGGATAAACCCAAAACAGATACCGTAACTTATAAAAGTTGCCCAAGCGGCACCTTCCATTCCATAATCTAATACATTTATAAGAATATAGTCCATAATGA
>JBLHOX010000103.1:0-8708 GCA_047623725.1 Dokdonia sp.
TATGATAGTTATGTAAAATTCTTTCTTTACGGAGATAGTAAAGATCCTATTCCTGATCATATTAAAATATACAACAAAGTAGGCTATGCCTACGGTACACTTACCGAAACTGCTTATGTGGTAGATGAAAAAGAAGGGATTCGGTTTCTACTTTCTGCTACGATTCTTGTCAATAAGAATGGTGTTTTTAATGATGATACGTATGAGTATGACACTGTAGGGATTCCTTTTTTGGCACAGTTAGGGAGAGAGATTTATGATTTGGAGAAAAGCAGGAAAATTAGATAGTCTGTAAAATATCTTAGCCAAAATATGAAAGCAAATATAACATGAGGCTTCCGCCAGAGTTTATCCTGAGCGATAGTCGAAGGACGGAAATGAAAAGAGATCGCTTCGCTTTTAGGCTAAAATCTCAGGATAATTGTACGTAACCTCCAGCGTCCTTTGTATGTATCTATAAACCAATTATATTTATGGGATATTAACGATAAACTAGATTTTATAACGAGTTAGTAATAATTTAATGAAACCCATTTACATAGCATTCATATTGGCATTATTTGTATATGCTTGTTCTTCAAATCCTAAAAAAGACAAGCTGATTGGTCATTGGAGTATTCCAAATGGACTTAATGAATTTGAATTCTATAAAGATTCATTGATTGTCTATGAATGGGGAATGAATTACATAAATGAATGGGATCTTGACCAATCCAAACTCTATCTTAAACCTATAAAAGGACTTGACAGCTTTGCGATTAAAAGCAAATCATTTGATTATAGGTTAAGCACAAATCTTGATACACTTTTTATTAAGCGAGAGACTGACAGGGTTTTCGGACCAGCAATTTTGAGAATTAATAGTGCATATGATTATCACCTCAAACGATTGAATTTGACAATTGATTTACCAATAGAAAAAGATTTGAATAAGGAGCCAAACTCATCTGTAGGATTGAATATTTATGTTGGATACAATAATGGAGATTTAATTGCAAAATTAGACGATGACAGACAATCAGATTTGACAAACATCAAGCTTTTAGCTTATGAATATCTTTTGAATTCCGACAAAGAAATAGAATCAGACTTACATTTTAATTTAATTGCAGATAAAAACGTCCAAGATTCCGAATTAGATTCGGTTAGAACTATTTTAAAACAAACAAAATTTAGTAATATTTTTAGAGTTTATAACAACCAAAAAGTGGATTATAATGAAACTGACTGGAAAGATGAATTAGTCTGGTATGGAAAAATGGAATAATAACGAAAGCACAACAAAGAGGTATATAAAAAATTAGTCGTGTCCGGCTAAGACATAAGACCGCTTCGCTATTAGGCATAAGACGTAAGACCTAATTGTTAATCATTTGAGAACTAGCTGTACATAAATATATTTTCTTTACCTCCACCTAAGATACTAATGTCAAGGACAAGCAGGGTTTATTTATTAAAAGCCTGTGTAATACCTACTATATATAGCCTTAATAGATGTATATACATTTTAATCGGACACTAGTGATAAAAAATAGAAAAAAAAGTGAAAATTGGAGATTCCATTACGCACAATATGAAGTATTATAAAATAATAACCGATGATTTGATTTCGCCGAAAGGCAGAAAAGAAATATCATCAAAGTCCTAGTTTAGGATACTTACAAATAGCGTAGTGTTCTATTTTTTACTTGAATTAGAGTACTACGCTATTTTAAAATCACGTATTCCAAAAAATCAAATCTCAAATTCCAAATTTCAAAAAAGATTCCCGCTTCAAACTTCTAGCATCTTTCATCAAGCATCCAACAACTTCCAAATATCAAATTCCAAAAAAACTTCCCACTTCCAGTTCCCAACTTCATCCAATAATTTTTCTCTGCTCTATCTTCTTTTTTAAAAATCATTCGAACGTATAAAAACACACTGTTTTTTTGTTTCTTCGCGATCACAACAACCTAAGACATTTATGAGCAATCTGAGAGAATTACAAAAACGAACTACTGTATGTGAATTATGCAGTAATGATGAAGGATTACAAGCCTATACCGTTGTTCCTAAAGAAGATCAGATTCTTGTGTGTGGCAACTGTGCAACACAGCTTGAAGATCCAGAAAAGATGGACTCAAATCACTGGAGATGTCTTAATGATAGTATGTGGAGCGAAGTAGATGCTGTAAAAGTCGTTGCTTGGCGTATGTTCCATAAGCTTAAAAAAGAAGGTTGGTCACAAGATTTACTCGATATGATGTATCTGGAAGAAGAAGTTCAAACATGGGCAGAAGCTTCAGGAGATCATATTGAAGAAGATGAAAATACCATTATTCATAGAGATTCTAACGGCGTTCGTCTTTCTCATGGAGATAGTGTGGTACTCATTAAAGATCTAGAGGTAAAAGGCGCTAATTTTACGGCCAAACGCGGTGCTTTTATGCGTAATATTTCACTTGTTCACGACAATGCAGAGCATATTGAAGGTAAAATCAATGGACAGCAAGTGGTGATTGTAACAAAGTTTGTGAAGAAGAGTTCTTAAATTTTCTCTATAAAAAATAATGTATGGCTTCTGGTTTTATCACTTTACCAACTGGAGGAGATTGGTCTGCTCGTTGGTCTACATATGATGGTGTATTAGAAAACATCATGACTCAACTTTCATTTGATGGAGATGAAGGTGCTTTAAAAAATTGGCTCACCTATATACTACCCAATGAAGATAAAGGGGATACAGAAAGTGGATATTGTTTTTATAAATATGCCGAAAATCCTGAAGACTCAGAATCTATTCTTAGAATCATAGACACTAGGCTTATGAAAGAAAAATATCAGCTCATTTTCTGGAATACAGTAAAAGAGCTTTGTCAAAAGTTCTCTTGGGAATCTGACGCTGGGTTTTATATTCATGAATTATATGAGGCGTATCAATATTCTTTAAAACTTAGCAAAAAAGAACCAGAAGATTTAGATCTAAAAGAAATCTTCTCTCTTGGAAGTTTTGATATTGGGAAGTAGATAGTAAATGCTTTCGCGAACCTGCCTAGCCGGCAGGCAGGAGCGTAAAACATCTCAAACTACTCCCCTTCTAAATCCCCGTATAAATACGCATAAAGTCTTATTTTAAAATTTGTATTTTCATTTCATAACCAACCTATTATGAAAGAAGATATTCAGGGTTCCGAAATTCTACTAGAAATTTCGGCATACCTCACTGGATTTGAAAAAGCAGACTTACTCGGTACAGGAATGCTTGATCCATACTATAGATACACTGTAAAGCAGTATGTAGACGCAGATGATAGTAACACGCTACAATCCTTCCTGATGGAATCTAAAAAGATTGTAGATGAATGTGCTCCTGACGAAGATGCTGTCATCACCGCTGTTAAAGATCGCTTTTTACCTTACTCAAAATTTAACGCCCTTGTTACCCAAATCGTCACGATGTGGTATACCGGAGAATGGAATGGAAATATCATTTCTATAGAAGGACACAAACAAGGACAAGCCTACGTACAAGGTCTGGTTTGGGACGCCGCAGAGACACATCCTCCTGGAGCAAAACAGCCAGGATATGGATCATGGGCAGTACCCCCTATAAACGCTAAAGGAACTATAAAATAATCGCTATGAAAGAAAAAGAATATGATGTTGTCATTGTAGGATCAGGAATTTCTGGATCGATTATGGCAAAAACGCTCACCCAAGCAGGAAAAAGTGTATTACTACTAGAAGCAGGACTTACGGCTGGGGCAACCATGAAAAGTAACGGTTCCTATTATAATTATATGACCTATATGGATACTTTTTTTAACGCTTCCGCGAAAGTTCCTAATTCCCCGTACCCTAATTTAAAAGATGCGCCTTCTATCGATGTAATTAATATAGAAACCATCCCGAGCCCAACAGAACCTTCTACCAAAGGTGATTATCTCGTTCAAGCAGGACCGCTCCCTTTTGGAAGTGATAACTGGCGAGGCCCAGGAGGTACGACCATGCACTGGTTAGGCACCACTCCTAGAATGCTCCCAAATGATTTTCAGATGAAGAAAAAGTATGGCGTGGGAGTCGATTGGCCCTTTAGCTATGACGATCTAAAACCCTACTATGAAATGGCCGAACTAGAAATAGGCGTTTCTGGTAATGTCAAAGAACAAAAAGGACCTGGAGTTACTAAAAGCTATTATGGAGACTATGAGTTTCCTATGAAGAAAATACCACAGAGTTACCTTGATGAAGTCTTTATGAAAGAGATGAAAAAAGGAGGCGATTCTGTTGTTAAACTAGATGGCAAAAAATATAAAATAGAATTTATAAGTACCCCGCAAGGTCGTAACTCTATTCCATGTCAAGAATACCAATACCGCGATGTTACGTGGGATAAGAGAAGAAAAGAATTAGTACTTCAAAAAAGCACCCCTACCGACACATATCAACCAGTAGGTGCTATTTGGAGTCCCAACGTAGGACTACGTTGTGAAGGGAATGCAAGCTGTGTTCCTATTTGTCCAGTACAAGCTAAATACAATGCCTTAAAAACATTGAGAAGAGCGGTCGGAGAACATCTAGAAATCAGAACACAAGCCGTTGCTTCAAAAGTATTGGTAGACGATAAAACACAAAAAGTAACGGGTATCGAATACAAAACCTTTGATACGGGTGATGATGTTATCTATAATACAGAAATTGCTAAAGGAAAAATATATGTACTTGGCGCTAGCGCCATCGAAAATGCAAAGATTTTACTCGCATCTGGCATCGCAAATTCAAGTGATCAAGTAGGGCGTAATCTTATGGATCATTGGGTATTATTGACTTGGGGATTACTTCCTGAAAAAGGGTATCCATATAGAGGTCCGGGATCAACCACAAACATCCCAACCTTTAGAGACGGTGCTTTTCGGAAAAATCATGCCGCTTGGATTTCGCCTGTAGATAACTGGGGATGGGCATGGCCTGTATTCTCTCCTGGGTCAGATTTGAGCAATGCATTAAGTCAAAACATCTTAGGTAAAGAATTAAAAAACCACCTTAATGATGTGTTGACACGACAATTACTTCTTCATTTTGAGTGTGAGCAAATCCCTTGTCCTGAAAATAGAATTACGATTGATGAGGCTTATAAAGATCCTATTGGAAACTACCGCCCTATTGTACATTACCATACCAATGACTATATGAATAAGTCGCTGGAAGCTGCTGTCAAAGTATCTGATCAAATCTTTAAAGAAGCCAATATAGAAGACTATACGAGTTATAATCAAGCTCAGGATCCTGATTATGTAGAATATAATGGGAAAGGGTATAACTTCTGGGGAGCAGGACATATTGTTGGTACCCACAGGATGGGAACAAAACCTGATAACTCGGTAGTAAACCCAGATCAGCGTACGTGGGATCATGACAATCTATATTTGATAGGCTGTGGTAATATGCCTACACTAGGGACCTCAAATCCTACCCTTACGATGTCTGCACTTACATTTAAAGCTGCAGAAGCTATTCTTAAACATTTAGACAAAAAATAACCATGAATAATTCATACAATAACAATAGCGGATCTAGACGTCAAAAACTCAATAGCCGTCTTAAACATACCCAACGACAAGAGGAAGAAAGTAAAAAAGCACCAAAAGCAATGCTACGTGGCGCTATTGCTGCCACCGCCGCAAAGAAAAAAGTGACGCTAGATGATTTAAAAGAAAATCTTCAAACGGCTATGGAGTTAGAACACTCTACTATCCCACCCTATTTATGTGCCCTGTATTCTATCAAAGAAGGTAAAAACCTGATGGCCACAGAAATTGTAAAAAGTGTGGTGATTGAAGAAATGCTACACATGGTGATGGTTGCCAATTTGATAAACGCTGTTGGCGGAAAACCTATCATTGGGAAGACAAAAGGAAAACCATTTATTCCTACCTATCCTACCGCATTACCCGGTAATGTAGATAAAGACCTGATCATTAATCTAACATCGCTTACTAGAAAACAAGTGGGTGTTTTTTGTAAAATAGAACATCCTGGAGATGAAGAGCGCGATGTCAAAGTGCAACTGAGATCCAATGATGGAGATACAGAATTTGCTTCTATAGGTGCTTTTTATGAAGCCCTTATGGAACAAATAGAAACCTTAGAAGCTCAAGCACAGAAAAAAGATACGACCATCTTTACTGGTAAAACGAAACAAGTAACACCAGAGCATTATTATGGTGCTGGAGGAAGTATTATTAATGTCCATACTATAGACGATGCTCGTGCCGTTATCGATGAGATTGTCGACCAAGGAGAAGGAAGCTTCGGATCTATTTTTGCCGACCCTTATCAAGAAGGAAAAGAAGAATACCTATGGTTTGGGGCCGATGTAGAAGAATATGCACACTACTTTAGGTTTAAAGAAGTACAGTTTGGTCGATTCTATAAACCTACCGATTCTGCGCATCGTGATAGCCCTAACGGCGGACTTCCAACAGGAGAAAAAATTGATATTGACTGGAATGATGTCTATATCATGAATGATAATCCTAAAATGAAAGATTATCCAAAAGACTCAGAAATCTACCAGAAGATGTATGATTTTAATAAAACATACTGCAATCTTCTTGATAATCTTGATAAAGGCTGTAATGGAAATCCAGATATCTTACGTGAAGGCATCATGGTTATGTTTGACATGAAATACAAAGCGCAAGAACTCATGAAAATACCGGGTAAAAACGGACTGGCTGCCGGTCCTAGTTTTGAATATATAGATTAGGTATTCTAAGAGAATAATGAGACTGTCTAAAAAGTACTTTTAGTTTGTCAAACTGAGCCTGTCGAAGTTTTTAATCTTTTGATTATCAACATCCCTTCGACAGGTTCAGGGTGACAATTAGATAGTTCTCGACTGCGCTCGAACGGACACAAGTACATTTTACACTTTTTATAAAATCACCTATAACCACATATACTATGATTTCTGTAACCGCTATTTGGACGATTCTTGAAGGAAAAAAAAGTGAAGTTATGCCTGCTTTAGAAGCACTAGCTTCCAAAGTACAAGCCACTGAGTCTGGCACGCTGCTTTACATCCCACAATCTATCAATACGGAAGGGTATAGTGACCCAAAACCAAATGCTAATGATATTGTCTTTGTCGAAATGTATAAAGATCAAGCCGCTTTTGATTTTCATTTATACGGCCCTAATGGACAAGATAATCCTAGCGGTGCTTTTGTAGATTTTGTAAATGACTATGGTCATCTATTTGAATGGAATAAAACGTCAGATATGCCCAAAATGGTTGTCACTGCATTGAATGCTTTTACAGGGTTTGTGAGAGAAGGGATGGATTTTCCGTGTAAGTGAGTTTAGCTATTTTTTGCTTTCGCGAACCTGCCTCGCCGGCAGGCAGGAGCGTGATTAGAAACAATCAACACGTTGATATACTATCTTTTATGAAGACACACTTCTCTTTTTTTTGCAATCCGAAAGGGATAGTAACTAACACTGTTTTTTAAGTACTTTTGACCCTTTTTTGAGTATACCAGTCTTAGTGTTGGTGAAGTGCCGATATCTAGTTGTAGACACCCCATTTACAATCATTACGAAGCTACTGAATTGTCATAATCCTTTTGGATAGATTTTTGATACCCATACCATAACGGGAGGAACTTTCGTTATATTTGTGGTATAATACCTCTAATTATGGGAGCAATAGAACTTAGAAATAAATTAATAGAAATTATCAGTAACTCAGATGAGCGTTTTTTGAGAATGGTTAATGCCCTTCATAAAACCTATAAAGAAGATGTTTCTGATGAAGATGAAGTCGTTGCTTATACTATCAAAGGAGAAGCTCTTACTAAAACTGATATTATTGAGAATAATAAGGAGGCAATAAAATCAATTGAAAAAGGAGAGTTTAAAACGCACTCTGAAATCCGTCAAAAGTACGCCAGACACTAAATATGGCAAAAAATTACGATCAAATCGTCTAGTCTAATCAATCAGAAATTGATTTAGATGATATTTTAGAATATTACCTAGAAGTTTCTCCAGAAAAAGCATATATCCACATTAATAATATTATTGATGCTGTAGAACAAACTGTTTTTTCTGAACAATGGCAGGTTGATGAATATGATCCTTCTTGCAGAAGAGTTATAGTGAAAAGAAAATATCGAGTTTATTACAAGGTAGAGGATACAACTGTTCGTGTAACTAGAGTGTATCCAACTCAAAAAGATCCTAAAAGAATTTTGAAAAAATAGCCCCCGCTAGCACTGAATGCTTTTACGGGATTTGTGAGAGAAGGAATGGGTTTTCCTTGTAAGTAAATTTCTTTTTTTTGCTTTCGCGAAAGCGTACTCACTACTTTTACAATACGATTCTAGCTTTAAAATCGTTAAAAGAATCTAACAAGACCACAACGGTTATGAAACATCTATTTTTCTACACGCTAGTCATTTCTATAGTATATCTAAGTTGTTCAGACGATACTGATGATGGCGATACTGTACTAATTACAGATACAGAAGACACAGATACCGATCCTACTAGTCAGGATTTTACTTTTGAAAATGGGCTTAGTTTTGAATGGAGATTAGATGAACTTCCAGATACGTATACCACCACTGCAGATGTTGTAGATATTGATGCTTTTGACGCAACACCAGAGCTTGTTGCAAATCTTAAAGCGCAAGGAAAAAAAGTTGTTGCTTATCTTTCTG
>JBLHOX010000104.1:0-8704 GCA_047623725.1 Dokdonia sp.
GTAAACTCCGTAAAAGACATTCCGTCTGCCGACTCGCCAGACAAACGATTTTTTACAGAATCTTTTGCCATCATATAATTTACCGTAATATGCTTTCCTACATCACGTATAAAATCTAGAAACGAAATATCCTTCATCCAGTCATAATTATTGACCATCACCGCTTCATTTTCTGCACCAGAGGCAAAATCTAAAAACTGTGATAACTGGGTACGCACACAGTCTTGGTTATGACGAAGTGTTTTTTCATCTAGTAGATTACGTTCTGAAGATTTTCCAGAAGGATCCCCTATCATACCTGTGGCACCACCTACAAGAGCAACAGGCCTATGACCAGCTCTTTGAAAATGTGCAAGCAACATGATGGGAACTAGGTTTCCTATATGTAAAGAATCTGCTGTAGGATCAAACCCTACATAGGCACTTCGCATGGCCTCCATAAGGTGCTCTTCTGTATTAGGCATCGCATCGTGTACCATACCTCTCCATTGCAGTTCTTGAACAAAATTTTTAATCATCTAAATTTCTTTTTAAAGATGCAAAGATAAAAATTAAAGTGGCGTTATTGGGGTACTTGAGCAGAGTAGATTATATTTATACTCATGATTTTAGTCACAGGAGGAACAGGTCTCGTCGGAATGCATTTATTACTTGAACTTACACAAGAAAATACGCCCGTGCGATCGACGTTCAGATCTATGGAAAAAGTAAAAGAGGTAGAAGCTTTTTTTGCTTTCGCGAAAGCGGAAAAACAATTCAAAACCATAGATTGGATACAAGCTGACATCACCGATATCCCCTCGTTAGAACTTGCATTTAAAGACATTACACACGTATATCACTGTGCAGCACTTATCTCTTTTAATCCTTATGACTTTCAAAAATTATTAAAAACAAATGTAGAAGGGACTGCAAACGTAGTGAATCTATGTTTATCACATCAAGTGCAAAAACTATGTCACTTAAGCTCTATCGCCGCATTAAGCAAGTTACCTAACGATCCTATTACAGAAGAAAATATTTGGGATCCTAACGAAACGAACTCCGTCTATGCCATCTCCAAATATGGCGCCGAAATGGAAGTTTGGCGAGCTACGCAAGAAGGATTAAATGCTATTATTTTTAATCCTACCGTCATTCTAGGAGAAGGAGATTATACAAAAGGGAGTGGCGTATTATGTCATCATGTATTAAAGGAAAAAAACTTTTACCCAAAAGGAGGGAGTGGATTTGTAGATGTAAAAGATGTTGTCAATCTTATGATACAAGGACTTTCTAGTCCAATCACAAAAGAGCGTTATATTCTTGTAGGAGAAAACACATCGTATAAAGATATCTTACAACGTATGGCAAAACAGTTTTCTAAAAAACCCCCTAAAAAAGCGCTTTCCAACAGGCTTCTTAAAATACTTGTTGCTGGAGATAGCCTTTTAGGATTGTTTACTCGTAAGAGAAAAATGACTCGCATTAGCGCTAAGGGTATACAAGAAATGAAGCGTTTTAGCGCTGAAAAGGCAAAGCAGGAACTGTCTTATGTACCCACACCTATTGAAGAGACATTAGAAAGAATTGGGCGTCATATTGCTACAAAGAATCTATAAAAATCTCTTTAGATATTCTACTAATAGGCAAACGAGGTTTTTGTTTCTTACCCTTAAGACTATCTACTCTCTTGATACTATCCTTTTCTCGTTGTAACTCCTTAGCCCTTTCTGTACGTATAGAATCTTTAACCTTTTTTTCTATTTTTGCTAATGAATCATGGTATGTAAACTCACCCTCTACCCGTTTTTGAATAGCGAGATACATATCTTTATACAACTCAATATCTGAAGAATAATAAGAGACATTTTCTGCATATTGCAAACTATCTATATCATACTTTTCAAAAATATATGTTTCTGGAGCTACACCGTACTTGCTAAGTTTTTGTATGTCATATCCTCTCGCTGCATTTACAATGGCTATGTCATAAAGAATCTCTTCCATTTTTGCCTGATCAATAAGATCTGCTGGATTTTTTACGGGTTGTATATCTTGACAGCTTATGACAAAAAAGACAAAAAGAATGTATACAAATTGCTTCATCATCTATCAAAAGTTAATCGCTCTCCAAACACATCATCATATACTTTAAAATTCTTATAAGCCAATCTTCCATTTACAAAAGTATGGGTGATACGCGACTTAAAGGTAGTCCCTTCAAAAGGAGACCATCCACATTTATATAATATATTTTCTTTCTGTACTGTCCATGGCGCATTTAGATCTACCAGAACCAAATCTGCCTTATATCCTTCTCTAATAAAGCCTCGGTTTTCTATTTGGAATAAAATAGCTGGGTTATGACACATTTTCTGAACAATTTTTTCTAAAGAAATACGTCCTTGATGATAAAACTCTAACATCGCAGGCAGTGCATGCTGCACAAGCGGACCACCACTAGGAGCTTTTGTATATACCTGATTTTTTTCATCTAGTGTATGAGGAGCATGATCTGATGCAATCACATCTAATCGATCATCTAGTAAAGCTTCCAGCAACCCTTCTCTATCGGCAGGTGTCTTTACAGCTGGATTCCATTTAATAAGGGTTCCTTTCTCTTCATAATCTTCACTTGAAAACCACAAGTGATGTATACATACTTCTGATGTAATTTTCTTTTCTTCTAATGGTATTTTATTGCTAAAGAGCTCTGTCTCTTTTGCTGTAGAGATATGAAATACATGCAACCTAGCCCCAGTCTTTTTTGCAAGTTCAATAGCTCTAGAAGAAGAAATATAACAGGCGTCTTCACTACGAATTACAGGGTGTAAGTGTATAGGAATATCATCACCATAACGCTCTTTGTAGATCGCTAAATTATTCTTAATCGTCTCTTCATCTTCACAATGCACAGAAATTAACAAATCTGTAGAAGAAAATATTTTTTCTAATACTTGCTCATTATCGACAAGCATATTTCCCGTAGAGCTTCCTAAAAACAATTTAAGCCCTGCGACATTCTTCTTATCTACTTTAAGAATTTCTTCTAGATTATCATTAGTTCCTCCAAACATAAAAGAATAATTTGCATGAGAGTTTTCCTCTGCGATAGCAAATTTTTCTTCCAATTTTTCGATGGTTGTTGTCTGAGGATTTGTATTGGGCATTTCCATAAAAGAGGTAATCCCTCCAGCAACTGCTGCTCTGGATTCACTCTTAATATTTGCCTTATGGGTGAGACCCGGCTCTCTAAAATGCACTTGATCATCTATAACACCAGGTAATAAGTACTTTCCTTCGGCATCAAAAACATGCACATCTGAAGATTTTGCACTGATGCTTTCTCCTATTTCTTGAATAACCCCTTGATGTACGAGGATATCTCCACGTGTAATAGTACCCTCATTTACTATATGTACATCTTTTATTAATATTTTTTCCATATTATTTTTTTCCCTTAAAAAGATGATTTAATCGTAATCGTATTACTCCAAAAACAGCTTCTGAAATAATTCCTTTGCTCATTTTACTTTGCCCCTTAGTACGATCTGTAAAAATAACAGGCACCTCTACAATAGCAAATTTTTTAATATATGCCTTGTATTTCATTTCTATTTGAAAAGCATACCCTACAAAACGAATTTTATCTAGATTTATGCTCTCTAGCACTTTTCTTTTATAACAGATAAAACCTGCTGTGGTATCATGTATTTTCATACCTGTCACTAAACGCACGTATTTTGAAGCTCCCCAAGAGAGTAAAACTCTCCCCATAGGCCAGTTCACTACATTGACACCAGTTACATAACGGGAGCCTATAGACAAATCTGCTTGATCTTTTGCACAAGCATTGTAAAGACGTATAAGATCATTAGGATTATGCGAAAAATCGGCATCCATTTCAAAAATATACTCGTATGGTTTATCTAACGCCCATTTAAAACCTGCAATATAGGCGGTTCCTAGTCCAAGTTTCTTTTCTCGTTCTATTATAAATAAACGGTCTTTATAATCAGATTGTAGCTCTTTTATCTTTAAAGCAGTACCATCTGGCGACCCATCATCAACTACAACAATATCAAAATCGCGCTGTAGTGCAAAGATATTACGCAAAAGACGTTCTATATTTTCAATTTCATTATACGTAGGTATGACGACTAAAGCACTTGCCATAAACTATTAACTATTGTTTTTGGCAAATGTACTTATTTTCTAGATGCATAAAATATGAAGTTGATGGCTTTTGCTCTTAATTTATGGTATTTTTAACGCATCTTAAATCATATCATTGGAAACCACCTTAAAAACAATCATTCAAAAAGACTGGATCACACTGCTCCTAGTGTTAGCTTTTTTGATAATTACTATAGGTAAGTTTTTTTACTCGCAAAAGTTTCAAAGGTTATTATCATTTTTGATCTCAGACAAATATGCAAGTAGATCTAAAGACAAGGGATCATTAAACCTCTTTAACATTCTCCTATCTATACATCAAATATCAATACTCTCTTTATTCCTCTTTTTATGGTATACCATAACGTTAGGAAAGGATTATACCCAACTACCCCTATTATATATTAAAATACTAATAGGATACCTTGTTTTTGAAGTAGTAAAACTACTTATAGACAAAATCATAGGGTATTTATTAAATATTAAAGGGGTTATGAATCTATACCTACACAGGAAAGTAAACTTTAAAAACTTTTTAAGCATTTTTGTTTTGATACTTTGCTTTTTTATCGTCTACAGTGACTTTGTAACGGTTCAACTTTTACAAATAAGTTTATGGATAATCATTGGTTTATACTTCATTTCACTAGCTATTACAATAAGTAAATATCAAGATCAAATTCTTTCCCTACCGTCTTATTTTATTTTGTATTTTTGCACTCTCGAAATAGCACCCTATTACATATTGTATCATATAGCTACATAAAGAGATAGGGTCTTATAAAAAGAGTACCTATGAAAGTGAAAACTATTTTAGTCTCACAACCTAAGCCAAAGGTTGAAAACTCGCCGTACTTTGAGTTAGAACAAAGACAGCGCGTAAAGATAGATTTCATTCCATTTATTCATGTGGAAGGAGTTTCTAGTAAAGAGGTCAGATTACAAAAAGTAGATCTAAATGATTATACAGCTATCATCTTAACAAGTCGTAATGCTGTAGATCACTTCTTTAGAATTGCAGAAGAAATGCGATTTAAGGTGCCAGACACCATGAAGTATTTCTGTCAAAGTGAAGCCGTAGCCTTCTATCTGCAAAAATATGTAGTATACCGTAAACGTAAAATTTATGTAGGTAAACGCACATTTGTAGAAATGACACCACTTGTCAAGAAACATAAAACTGAAAGGTTTTTATTGCCTTCTTCAGATAAGCTTAAGGACATTATCCCGCAAACGCTAGATGATTTAGGAATTAACTGGACACGATCTACATTTTACAAAACGGTTGTAAGTGATTTATCAAATTTAGAAGATGTTTTTTATGACATTCTTGTATTCTTTAGCCCTAGCGGTATAGAATCATTACTTCATAACTTCCCTAATTTTGAACAAAAAGACACCCGCATTGCTGTTTTTGGTAACACCACTGTAAAAGCGGCTGAAGAAGCTGGTCTTAAAATTAATATTCATGCGCCTACCCCACAGACTCCGTCTATGACCATGGCACTAGAAAAATATATTAAAGAGGCAAATAAAAAATAACCCTCTTTTACGAACTGAACTCATCTTGACTTTTTGTTTTTAACCGAAAATGAACTAAAATTTGTTCAGATGAGACTATTTTAGAAAGGCATAGTATCACTACGCATAAGAAAATAGATGAAATATGGACGGATTTAAGTCATTTTTTAGGAAATAGAAAAAGTCAAGATGAGTTCATTAAAAACCCACAAGACTATACGTTTTGTGGGTTTTTTTATACGCTTTCGCGAAAGCGTATAAACACCCATCAAAAATTTGCAGGAGATAGCTCGTAACACATCATATCTTCCTATTTTTGCAACCAAGTAAAAAGTGCCAACATACAATGTACAGAAGTCATAACAACGGAAGCCTAAGAGCTAGCGATATCAATACAGAAGTTACCCTATCAGGATGGGTTCAAAAATCCAGAGACAAAGGATTTATGATCTGGGTAGATTTACGAGATCGTTACGGAATCACACAACTTATCTTTGATGAAGAACGTACTCCAAAAAATATGATGGAGCAAGCACGTACATTAGGAAGAGAATTTGTTATCCAAGTAAAGGGAACTGTTATTGAACGTTCTTCTAAAAATCCAAATCTCCCTACGGGTGATATTGAGATTTTGGTGTCAGAACTTACCGTTCTTAATGAAGCATTAACCCCTCCTTTTACCATAGAAGATGAAACTGATGGAGGTGAAGATGTACGTATGAAGTACAGATACTTAGACATACGAAGAAATCCAGTTAAAAACAGCTTGATTTTTCGTCATAAAGTAGCTATGGAAGTTCGCAAGTATCTTTCAAACCAAGATTTTATAGAAGTAGAAACTCCGTATCTTATTAAGTCCACTCCAGAAGGAGCTCGTGACTTTGTGGTACCTTCTCGTATGAATGGAGGACAGTTTTATGCTTTACCACAATCTCCACAGACGTTCAAGCAACTCCTTATGGTAGGAGGTATGGATAAATACTTTCAAATTGTAAAGTGTTTTAGAGATGAAGATTTAAGAGCAGATCGTCAACCTGAATTTACACAGATAGATTGCGAGATGGCTTTTGTAGAGCAAGAAGATATCTTAAACGTTTTTGAAGGATTAACCCGTCATTTACTTAAAGAAGTAAATGGAGTTGAGGTAGATAAATTTCCTAGAATGCTATATGACGATGCCATGCGTCGTTATGGAAATGACAAGCCTGACATTAGATTCGGAATGGAATTTGGCGAATTAAACGACGTAGCTCAACACAAAGACTTTAAAGTATTTAATAGTGCTGAACTTGTAATAGGAATCGCAGTTCCTGGAGGAAATAGCTACACTAGAAAAGAGATAGACAAACTTATAGATTGGGTAAAACGTCCTCAAGTAGGTGCTTTAGGAATGATCTATTCTCGTTGTAATGATGATGGGTCTTATAAATCGTCTGTAGATAAGTTTTATGATCAAGAAGATCTTGCAAAATGGGCAGAAGTTACTGGAGCAAAAGCTGGAGACCTTGTATGCGTACTTTCTGGAGATACCAATAAAGTAAGAGCACAACTAAGTGCTTTACGTATGGAACTAGCAGAACGCTTAGAACTTAGAGATCCTAAAGTTTTTGCGCCATTATGGGTGATAGACTTCCCATTACTGGAACTAGACGAAGAGACAGGTCATTACCATGCAATGCACCACCCATTTACATCACCAAAACCAGGACAAATTGAATTACTAACTACAGATCCAAGCGCTGTAAAAGCAAATGCATATGATCTTGTTCTTAACGGAAACGAAATAGGCGGTGGTTCTATAAGAATACACGATAAAGCAACACAAGCATTAATGTTTGATTACTTAGGGTTTACTCCAGAAGAGGCAAAAGCACAGTTTGGTTTCTTAATGGATGCTTTCCAATACGGAGCACCACCACATGGCGGACTCGCTTTTGGACTTGATAGACTTGTGGCGATACTTGGAGGACAAGAGACCATACGTGATTTTATTGCTTTTCCAAAAAACAATAGCGGTAGAGATGTTATGATTGATGCTCCAGCAGCTATTAATGAAGCGCAGTTACAAGAATTGAATTTAAAATTAAGGAGTTAACATATTGAAACGTATCCTGAAGATTATAGCGGTTGTTTTAGTGAGTGTTTTAGTACTTGCTATCATTGCTTTTTTCGGTTTATACACGTACTACAACAAAAAGGTCACACCCTCAAAAGATGTGTTTACAGAGCGCGTAGCTTATATAGATCCTGATAATAGCCTACTATCCGAAGGATTTGAAACCTGTCAAGATCGTATCTTTGATTATTACAATCCTACTAGAGCAACGTACAGCACTGGAAAGTATGGCTTAAAAGAAGAGGTTTTCAATACGCATGACCACACAAAGTATACAGACTCCGGGTATCTTTCCGTTAGATTTGTTATTAACTGTAAAGGTCAGGCAGGTAGATACGTTTGGCATGAAAGTAATCTAGATTTAGAGCCTGTAGCTTTGTCTAAAAACTTAGTAGATGATTTAGTCACTATTACTACAAATCTCAAGCTTTGGAACCCTAATGTTATTAGAGGCGAGAAAGTGGACAGCTATATGTATATTATATAGAATTGAAAATGGAAAAATTACTCAAATTATTCCTTAGCGTTTTACTTATTTTTTTCTTCTCTTGTCAGACCAAGGAAGAAAAAGTTAAGGAAGCAACAGATTATGGTTTCTCATTCTATCAGGGTCAACCTCAGCATATGAATGCATTTGCCTATGCTATAGAACTTGATAGCACAAATGCAACAAACTGGCGAGAGCTTTCAGTAACCTATCTTAAGAGAGGTATTCCAACAGAGTGGAAAAAATATTATGACAAAGCTGTTTTTCATGATGCAGAAGAATGGCAACCTTGGAGAGGATATCTATACCTATGGTTTTATAGAGATTACAAAAAGGCTATTGCAGATTTTAATGCTAGTGATACATTAACTCCAGATTTCATTGATGCTCCACAAGGACAAAGCGTAGATTATTGGAGAGGT
>JBLHOX010000105.1:0-8685 GCA_047623725.1 Dokdonia sp.
ATAAAGAAGCTTGTGACGGAGAGATCATTAATCTCGGAAGTACAGATGTATATACAACAGCACAAGGAATCTCTTTAATAGAAAAAATAATAGGGAAGAAGGCTATTATAGAGCATGTAGCAAAACGGCCTGGTGATCAATTAAAGACTTCAGCAACGATAGACAAAGCAAGAAAACTATTGGATTACAAACCTCATACTGATTTTGAAGATGGCTTGCGTGCTCAAGTGGCATGGTATCAAGAGAAGTTTCTTTAATCTATAGAATTCCTCGAGGTTCTACCTCGGGGTCAAAGAGGAAAGTTTGAAAACGGATAGTTTTCATAAAACTAAAAATAAGTTTTTTCTGCTTGATACCTCGATGGCTCTGCCTCGGGGTAGTTCATTTTCTAACTTTTTTACAGCGGTAACTATATGTTCATCTTGTGTAATATTTGAAAAAAGACTATGCCAAAGATATTAATTACAGGGAATGGATTTGATTTAAGTTTAGGTTTACCTACGTCCTATAGTGATTTTATTAATATATTAAACTCGCTTAACAACTATGGAGATGTTGATTTTGACTCTATTTACAGTAATAGTGACAATTATAAACAAATAACTGAAGAGTATAAAGTGTTTAGTTTTGATTACGAAAAAATTGAAACTTTAAAAATTGAAATTCAAAATAATTTATGGTTTAAGTTTTTCCATAACGAATTGGAAATAGAAACTTGGATTGACTTTGAAAACAAAATTGAATATGTATTAAATAATCTATTCACATCTGTAAAATATATCAAAGACAATATATTCTCAAAAGGCTCTCTTCCTGAAGATAAAATAGATTATGAACCTTTGCTGTTTAATAATGATATCGAGATATTACAGATACTGAAGAGATTTAATATTATCACTCTAAATGAAAGTTATAAGGTCACTTTAAATGTAAATTATCTTATTAAAAAATATGGTTTCTTCATTGGTGTAGACTTAAATAAAATAACTCAAAAATTAATAGAGGAATTAAGAAGTTTTAAAAAAATATTCAATTTATATTTTGAGGTTTTTGTGTATCCATTTTATGGCAATCAAAAGACTAAAGTTGACAAAACCTTGTTTTCAACAATTACTAAACACTATACATTTAATTACACCCCAACTTTTGAAAAAATCTATAAAAGAGTCAATAAAACAAGTTTTTTACACGGAAAAATTGATTCAAATTCGAATGAAATTGTTTTGGGTATTAATGAAATTCCAAATGATGAGCTAGATAAGAGATACTTTTTGCCATTTACAAAATACTATCAAAAATTAAACAGCGATACCGATTTTGAATTTATATCTGATTTCGAGAAAAGAAAGAATTCAAATTTTCAATTTTTCTTTTTTGGTCATTCTTTAGATACTTCCGATGAAGATTATATCAACGAAGTATTTAACTTTGTGAATGAATTAAAATCGAAAATTAAAACAATTATTGTTATATATCATAGTAAGGAATCTAAGTCAAAATTATTAATTAACTTGTTGAATATAAGAGGAAAAGATGATATTCAGGCACTTATGAGGAGCAAAAATCTTATATTCTTAAATATTGACTCGACTGAATTAAAACGTGAATTAAAAAGAGATCTTAGTAAGTCAACAGCATCTTCATTAATTACTTATAGTTAAAGCGTTACAGAACACGAGTAACAGTCGTACAACGCTATAATTTTGATAAAAACGATCCTAAATAGACACTTCTTAAGGATACAATAATTATATCAATGCATACAGAAGTTATCTTATAGAATCATCATAAAACCACTTAAACACCCAAAAACACATCCAATTTCTCCAGAATCATTTCAGGTTTCAATAACGAGTAATAGTAAGAGGTTTTCTTTTTAATATCCTTTAAGCTTTTGGTTTTATAAAGACTTGGCTCAAAATCCTGTAGATGTATAATGTGATTTTGATCATTTTCATACAATGCCCAAGCGGCTCTACGTATCCAAGGAGAAAAAATGGTAAACGTTGGAATATCAATCGCTTTCGCCATATTTATTGCACCACCTTCATTTCCAATTAAGGCATCACATTGGGTGGTTAATGCAATAAACTCTCGTAAACTTTTTCCGTAAATATCTTTTAAAATATGCTGCTGCGTCTTTTCAGAGCACAGTTGTAAGAGCTCATCTACTTGATCTATTTGTTTTGGAATGTAATTAAAAAGCAGTTTTGCTCCAGTTACGTTCACAATATGATCTAGTAAGGTAGCAAGATAGGGGAGCGGGTATGTTTTGTTGGGAGCACTCCCTAAAATACCGATCATATATAATTTTTGATCAGGAGTTGTCTTCACTCCGGAGAGTATTTTTTTAGCCGAAGCAATCTCTGCATCGGTCACATATAACTTGGGTTTTAATGCTTTAGGAAAATCAGTGTCAATGGCTTGAAGTAATTTCATTCGATTTTCGATGGCAAGTCCGGCTTCAGTTTCGGCAATGTAATGGTAGGTGTACAAATCTGTATAGAATGCCTTTGTGTACCACTTTTTGTAACCAATCCGTTGTTTTGACTTTGTCGCTTTGGTGATGAGAGCGCTGCCAATTTTTGAATAGACATCAATCACAATATCATAAGCGCGTGAAGGCAGTTGTGAGCGAAATTGTTTTGCTGCTTTCCTACTTTTTACCATTTCTGGCGTAAAAACAATCTTTTGATCTATAAATGGGTTGTTTTCTAATACGGGTAATGTATGCTCATTAATAAGATAGTGTACCTCTGCTTGTGGATACTTTTGCTTAATCGCTTCACAAAGAATAGACGATGTGAGCACATCGCCTATCATTCTGTGTTGTATTATTAATATTTTTTTATCCATAAGGAGTTTACTATACGGCTACATCATATTCTCTTAAAGCATCATTCAGCGATGTTTTCTTATTCGTACTTTCTTTACGTTTTCCTATAATCAGTGCACAAGGAACATTGTATTCTCCTGCAGCAAACTTCTTTGTATAACTTCCAGGAATTACTACGGAACGCGCAGGAACTCTACCTTTCGTTTCAACAGGAGTATCCCCAGTAACATCAATGATTTTAGTACTCATCGTTAATACTACATTTGCTCCTAGTACGGCTTCTTTTTCTATATGTACGCCTTCTACAACGATACAACGACTTCCTATAAAGGCTCCGTCTTCAATGATTACAGGGGCTGCTTGTAACGGTTCTAATACGCCACCTATGCCTACACCACCACTTAGGTGTACATTTTTACCTATCTGAGCACAGCTTCCTACGGTTGCCCATGTATCTACCATCGTACCTTCATCTACATAAGCGCCTATATTGACATAGCTAGGCATAAGGATCACACCGCTAGAAATATACGCTCCGTGGCGTGCCACAGCATTAGGCACCACACGAATACCGCGATTTTCATAATCTCTCTTTAATGGAATCTTATCATGATACTCAAAAATACCAGACTCAAGGGTTTCCATCTTCTGAATAGGGAAGTATAATACAACGGCTTTTTTAATCCACTCATTTACCTTCCATCCGCTTGACGTAGGTTCAGCGACACGTATGGTCCCACGGTCTAGCATATCTACGACTTCACGTATAGCGTTAATAGTTACACGATTTTGTAATTCAGAACGATCGTCCCAGGCTTTTTCTATTAGATTTTGTAATTGATTCATGGCAATTTTATAATAGTATTATTTTTTATTTATATAGTGTTCAAACTGAGCAAAACTACGGAACCGGGCTTGTATATTTCCCTTATGATCTATAAGTGTATAGGTTGGAAATTCCCATATAGATAAATCATACGTCAATCGTTTTTCAGGTTGTTGCTCTCTCACATTCACCCATGGATAGTCGTGCTTATCGAGATATCTTTTCCAAGCTTTATAATTATTATCTCTAGAGACTCCTATAAGCTCAATATTATTTTCTTCAAAAATACCAAGATTTTTAGCAATACGTTTATGATCTCTTAGACAAGGAGGACATTGTACAAACCAGAAGTCTAATAAGTAATGTTTTGATGGATCCAATGTAATAGTTGTTTTTTGATCCTGAATATCGCCTAGTGTATACTGGTCAAACTTGACAGCTTCTCTATCAAGAATTTGTCCTATCTGATTGTTATTATTCATAAAATGCGTTTTTAAACTATCAGTTTGCATACGCATGATCCTATATACGTTATCAACTTTATCACGATGGTTTTGATTTCGGGATATAAAACTCTTAACAATAGTATGAGAAAATGGCGTATCTATATGGTTACGTATTTCGGAGATAAGAAATTTATCTATCGTAGTACTATCTGTCTCAGAAGTAAGTAACGCTGCGTACGCACTCGTATGTTGTAAGGAAGCATCATATAAAGAAGATGTATGTACTTGATCTATTTGTAAACTCTTAGTATCAAAACTCATATCAATACGTATGTGATCACCATCTAACCAAAGTTGCGTTCCAATTTTTTTGCCTCCGGAATGTACATATATAGTATAGAGATCGCTCACATTTCTTTGTAAATCTACTTTGATCGTATCCTTAAAAGGAAGGAAGAGGCTTTCTTTTTGTCCAATATCAGCGATCCAGACACTATCAATAAGCGTCTTTGTCGCAATCACCAGATTAATATCAGAGAGATGTAAGATGTCTTCAGAGAGTCTAACGGTGTCTTTAGAGGGTTCTAAGGTCTCTTTTGATATTGATCTTTCCTGATGACAAGCGATAAGCAGTAAAGATAGTACTGAAAGAGAGAGAAATCTCAACATCATTTTTGGCGTATTAATTACAGATTCAAAGATAAAACTTCACAAACGTTTATAAAGTCAGATTTTCTATAATTTAACAACAAGCGTTTATTGTGTGTGAGCTTGGTTACATATACTTTGGTTTTGCTTATTTTTGCACCAAATTTTAAAGATGGCACGCATTATTGCGATAGATTATGGAACCAAACGAACAGGGATTGCGATCACTGACGAACTACAGATGATAGCCTCAGGCTTGACGACTGTAGAGACTAAAAAATTGATTCCGTTTTTAAAAGATTATTTTCAGAAGGAAAACGTGGAGGCCATGGTGATAGGAGAGCCAAAACGTATGAACAATGAAGCTTCAGATGTAGAAGTACACATTATACGCTTTCGCGAAAGCGTACTAAAAAACTTTCCCGACTTAAAAATTATTCGTCAAGACGAACGATTTACATCAAAAATGGCATTTCAAACCATGATTGATAGCGGGATTGGAAAAAAGAAAAGACAAAACAAGGCACTTGTAGATCAGATAAGCGCCACGATTATATTACAAGATTATCTCTATAATAAATAACGCATGATTTTACCTATAATAGCTTACGGGGATCCCGTTTTAAAGAAAAAAGCAAAGCCGATTACAAAAGACTATCCTAAGCTTCCTGAGCTTATTGATAATATGTTTGAAACCATGTATGGTGCCAATGGATTAGGACTTGCTGCTCCACAAGTAGGACTTTCTATTAGAATGTTTCTAGTAGACACGTCTCCTTTTGCTAATGATAATGAATTTACAGACGAAGAAAAAGCCATTTATAAAGACTTCAAAAAAGTGTTTATAAATGCAGAAATTGTAGATAGAGAAGGGGATGAGTGGGTTTTTAATGAAGGTTGTTTAAGTATTCCTGGCATTACAGAAGGCGTTTTTAGAGAGTCTACGATTACCATTAAATATCAGGACGAAAACTTTAAAGAATATACAGAGACTTATGATGGTATTATTGCACGTGTGATCCAACACGAGTATGATCATATTGAAGGCGTTTTGTTTATTGATAAACTTTCTAGTCTTAAAAAACGTATTTTAAAAGGAAGACTTGCTAATATCTCTAAAGGAAAATGTGAAGCCGATTATCGCATGCGTTTTCCGGATGTTTCTAAAAAGAGATAGGTAAAGTGTTAAATATATGACAAAGACCCAGCTTTCTTGGGCAATAAATTTTGATTTTACATTCCGGCAACGCATATTTGCCGACCAATTTTGACAATAAAAATTATATGGGTTTAGATAAAATATTAGCCATCTCTGGGAAACCAGGTATTTACGAATTAAAAACACAAACACGTAGTGGATTTGTTGCAAAGTCCTTACTAGACGGAAAACGTATTTCTGTAGGATTACGTCACAATGTAAGTATCCTTTCGGAAATAGCGATATATACCCTTACTGAGGAAATACCCTTACGCGAGGTTTTTGAAAAAATCAAAGAGAAAGAAGGAGCTGGCCCTACTATAAACCATAAGGTTTCTAAAGATGAGCTAGAAGAATTTTTCTTTAACGTAGTACCAGATTATGATGAAGATCGTGTATATCCTAGTGATATTAAGAAAGTCATCCAATGGTATAATATATTACAGAAAAATGACCTCATGGACTTTTCTGCTCCAGAAGAAACCCCTGCTGAGGCAACTGACGAAGAAGAATAGTGCATAACTTTTTATAAAAGAGCAAAGCCTTTACAATCTAATTGTAAAGGCTTTTTTAGTTTAGTACCTCCATATGATCGGAACGATCATATGGAGGTACTAAACCCCGCAGAAGTGCGGGATCTCATTCTAAGAAGTTAGCAAGTAGATTGAGAACTATTGGTTTATAGATACTACTAATCCCTATGCATAGTGGGATCTGAAGATTCTGAGTTAGAATGATGATTAGATAGTATTTTAAGCCGAATATATCTTTTCCCCAGCCCTAAAGGGAGGATATATTCTAGAATGATTATTCTATTCAAAATTTTCACACCCTTTAGGGTTGGGGAATGAAAATTTAGCTGTTAAAAATGCTAACGTTTTAAAATCTGAAATGAAGCAAATACAATTGTTAAGCAACAGCAAACCAAACAAATGAAAATCGGAAAGAAGTTTAATCAATTAACGAAGAGTGAGTATATTCACTATATCGATAACCATAAAAAATATACAGACTTTAATACCTTAGGAATGTACCGATCGATTTGTGAAAATGAAAAACTGACGCTTGATGATCGTATGGAGCTTAGAGATTATGCGAATACCATTTTTGAAAAAACGTTTAATTTCTATCAGTTAAAAGACCCAAAAACCTATTTTGACCTCACGACATTGGGTATGGAATTAACTGTTGCAGATGAAAGACAACTTTGGGAAGATATTCGAGCAAATCAAGAAAAGATACTCTCAGATAAGAAAATAAAGCATCGGAGTTTTGGCGTGTACTCAAAACATGATTGTGGTTATGATGATTGTCCTTACAATGGTGTGATGATTAAAAAAGGATCTCGCTTACAAGAAGACCATATGTGGTTTCAATCAGACAAAGATGAATATGTCGCAAAAGAAAAATCGTTGAAAATTAAAAAGGAGCGAAAAGAACAACATAAAATAATCCGAGACGAATTAGATCATTAAAATAAGTGAATAATTAAAAATAAGATTTCCGCTTTCGCGAAAACAAACCAACTATGAATACAAGACAGCAACAACTAGACGCCATAGATAGACTCTTAACCATCATGGACGAGCTCCGGGTGGGATGTCCGTGGGATCGTAAGCAAACCATGCAGAGTTTGCGTCATCTTACCATAGAAGAGACCTATGAGCTTGGTGATGCGATTCTAGACAATGACTTAGAAGAGATCAAGAAAGAGCTAGGAGACTTATTATTACATATTGTGTTTTATGCTAAAATAGGAAGCGAAACCCAAGATTTTGATATGGCAGATGTTGCCCATAGTATTTCAGATAAATTGGTAAGCCGTCATCCACATATTTATGGAGATCTTGAGGTAGCAGATGATAAAGAAGTAGAGCGTAACTGGGAGAAACTGAAACTAAAAGAAGGAAAGAAATCTGTATTAGAAGGTGTTCCTAAAAGTTTACCTGCGATGGTAAAAGCCAGCCGAATACAAGACAAAGTTGCTGGGGTAGGATTTGATTGGGAAGAGCCTAGACAAGTTTTTGAAAAATTACAAGAAGAACTAGGGGAGTTGCAAGACGAAATCAATGCAAACGATCAGGAGAAGATAGAAGCCGAGTTTGGTGATGTCCTGTTCTCTATGATTAATTACGCACGCTTTTTAAACGTAGATCCAGAAAGCGCCTTAGAACGAACGAATAAGAAGTTTATCAAACGATTTCAATATCTAGAAAGTAAAGCAAGTACCCTCGGAAAAAGCTTAAGCGACATGACCTTAGGTGAGATGGATGTATTTTGGGAAGAAGCAAAGAAACTATAAGGAGTTTATACCACTTAAAACTTAAAATAGCATACATAATTAGTTTCTAGAGCACCTATATTTCAGGATAAAATAAAACCGTAGCTAAGGCTATGATTTGATTTTCGACTTCATCTAGGCACACCAAAATTCAAATTAATTTTATCCGATTTTAAATTATAATGGATATTATTTGGGTTTCTTATTCTTAATAAGCTGCTCTTTTATTTCAGAAACCTCTTGAAGTAAATGTGTTACAGAGGCATCAATTTTGACCAAAGCTTTTGCTGTGATAGAAGCCCTCGTATGTACATCCTCATTAATATATTGAGCTTCAGGTTCGCTAAGATCTGTCAGCGATTTATACATATCCCCTTTACCAGTCAATAGCCACTCTATATTTAGGATAGGGTATTTCTCTACAATCAAGTCTATTTTTTCAAGACTGAT
>JBLHOX010000106.1:0-8676 GCA_047623725.1 Dokdonia sp.
CAGCTCTTATTGATGAAGCTGGAAACGAGCGTTTCACACTCTCTTTTTACCAATATGCACACATAGGTAATCCTGAACTTTTTAGAAATCATCTGTTTATCGCATGGGACGATATGGACGTCTTAGGTCGTATATATGTAGCCAAGGAAGGTATTAACGCACAACTATCTCTACCTGCAACAGCTTTTAATACGTTCAAGTCTTTCCTAGACGGAATTCCTTTTTTAAATAATGTACGTCTTAATATTGCCATAGAGCAGGATAATAAATCCTTTCTTAAACTCAAGGTAAAAGTGCGTCACAAAATTGTAGCAGATGGTCTTAATGACGAGACTTTTGATGTAACAAATAAAGGCGTTCACGTAGATGCAAAAACGTTTAACACGCTTATAGAAGATCAAGATACCGTACTAGTAGATATGCGTAATCATTACGAAAGTGAGATTGGTCATTTTAAAAATGCTGTTACACCAGATGTAGATACTTTTAGAGATTCTCTAGATGTTATAGAAGACAATCTAAAAGATCACAAGGAAGATAAGAAGCTTGTCATGTATTGCACGGGAGGTATACGTTGTGAAAAAGCAAGTGCTTACTTTAAACATAAAGGATTCAAAAATGTGTTTCAGCTTGAAGGAGGTATTATAGAATATGCTCGTCAAATTGAACAGCAAGATTTAGAAAACAAGTTTAAGGGAAAAAACTTTGTATTTGACCACAGAAGAGGAGAACGCATCTCTGAAGATGTTATCTCAAATTGCCATCAATGTGGAAATCCTTGTGATACTCATGAAAATTGTGCGAATGAAGCATGCCATCTTCTATTTATTCAATGTGAATCTTGTGCTTCTAAAATGGAAAATTGTTGTTCTCAAGAATGTGTAGATATTATACAGCTTCCTTATGAAGAGCAAAAAAAATTGCGAAGTGGTAAAGGCAATAGTAATAAGATATTCAAAAAAGGACGTTCAGAAAAACTAAAGTTTCAAAAGAAAGAATAAGTGTATTTCTTTTTATTTTTTTAGAACTCTTAACGTGGTTTGTGCTTCAGAATCTAACGCTTGTGCTGTCACAAAGTAGATGCCCGTTGTTAAATTTGAAAGATCCATTTCTACACTAATCCTATTCAAGTCAAGGTATTGAAGAACGGTTCTTCCAAGCGCGTCTCTTACAATGATTTGTTTAAAAGGAACTGGTGCTCCCATAGTTACAATATCATTTGTTGGATTTGGAAATAATCTAACTTCATCAAATACCTCATCTTCTACAGAAAGTTGTCCTACATTAAATGCATGGGTGGTGCTTTCTCCATTGTATGTTATAACATAGGTCCATTCACCTACTTGATCATTTATGGTTCTTTGTTGTCCCCACCAAGATGCGACAAAATCGCTATTAAAGTTTGTGTTCCAACTTGAAAAGAGATTACCACTAGGATCAAATACCTCATTTAAGGAAGAGGTTCCGGTAACTTGATCTTTATAGTACCCTATAAACCATACCGTATCACCAGGATCAAATTGCGTGCTTTCAAAAGTTTCTTCGATATCTGGGCACGTTCCAAAATCGGGAAGGTTTGTATGCGTAAGTGCTGCATTAACTCCCGTGTTAAGATATTCTTTTTGATCTGCCCACCAAGTTGTGTCATTTAAATCATTACAAGGACCCGCATAAGGGTCTATAAGCGTATTATTTTCATCATATACTTCAAAATGTAAATGAGGTCCTGTAGAATTTCCAGAACTAGCAACTATTCCTAAATATTCTCCTTGTTCTACCGTATCTCCTACATTTTTTGACGTGAGACTCCCAGCTTTCATATGTCCATACCAAGCGATACTCCCATCAGAATGTTCTACAAAAACAGCATTCCATTGTTGCCCATTTCCACCAGCAGTACAATTTCTATCAAAGCTCCCATCATTTTTAAAAATAATTTGACCATCTGCTGCTGCTATAATTTCTGTTTGTTCTTCAATCATCTGTTTCCAAGAAAAAGGCCATAAGAAAATATCGACTCCTTGATGATTGTATCCACTATTAGTATCGTATGTACGTGTGCCACAATTCCAATCTTCTAAACCTCCTGTAGTTTCATCATGATCAAAATACACAGAAATACCCCATGTACTATTATACTCAAAACCATCTGCTTGTTGAACAGGCCAAGTAAAAGAAACCTGTTGTTCAGAAAAATTGCTTAGGTTATCTTGGTATAATCGTAGCCCTTGTTGGGTAAGTTGTTCTATATTATCTGCAACAGCAGCGTGATATATTTGATATTCTTCTGCTGAAACACAGTTAATCCCATCTGGATTAAAAACTTTCTCACCTCCTGCAACTTGTGCCATACTTACTCCAAATACTAGAAGCATTAAGGATAAAAAAGATACGCGTAGAATTAGTTTCATAAGGTGAACTTTAAGTCTTAAATTTGCTCGATAACTTTTTCTAATGCTAAATGAATACGCAAAGAATCTTAATAAATTGGTATCTTTAAACTTTTAGCTTGATGATCAAATCTAAATAATATTAACGAGCAAAGCATATAAATATATCAAATAAATATTGATTTTAAAGTGTTTTGCCTTAAGATATATGTAATATGGCATGTGGAAATTGCGGAACAGGAGCCGATGGGCAACCAAAAGGTTGTAAAAACAATGGCACCTGTGGTACCGATGGATGTAATAAACTTACTGTTTTTGATTGGCTTTCAAATATGGTCATTCCAGAAGGTCAGCTAGCATTTAATTATATTGAAGTTCGTTTTAAAAATGGTCGTAAAGACTACTATAAAAATACAGAAAACGTAACACTAAGTATTGGAGATATTGTTGCAACACAAGCAGCATCGGGACACGATATAGGAATGGTTACCCTTACTGGGGAGCTCGTTCGTGTGCAAATGAAGCGTAAAAAAATTAAAGAAGACACAGAAGAAACGCTTAAAATATATCGCAAAGCCACCCAAAAAGATATAGATATCTGGACAAAAGCTAGAGATCGTGAAGAGCCCATGAAGGTAAAAGCGCGTCAAATTGCGATACGGCTTGATCTACAAATGAAAATTTCTGATATTGAGTTTCAGGGTGACGCATCAAAAGCTACCTTTTATTATACTGCAGAAGATCGTGTTGATTTTAGACAACTTATTAAAGAATTTGCTCAAGAATTTAGAACACGTATTGAGATGAAGCAAATTGGTCTCAGACAGGAAGCTGCTAGACTTGGAGGTATTGGTTCTTGTGGACGTGAGTTATGTTGTTCTACTTGGTTAACTGATTTTAGATCGGTTACCACGGGAGCGGCTCGTTATCAACAATTATCTCTTAATCCTCAAAAACTTGCGGGTCAGTGCGGAAAACTTAAATGCTGCCTGAACTATGAACTAGATGCGTATCTAGATGCTCTAAAGGAATTTCCTAAAACAGATGTCAAGTTATACACAGAAAAAGGAACGGCCGTTTGCCAGAAAATAGATATTTTTCAAGGATACCTGTGGTATGCTTATGAAGGTGAATGGATGAACTGGCATAAGCTCGAAGCAGCACAAGCCAATGAAATTATAAAATTAAATAAAGCAAAAGAGCCTGTTGCAAGTCTAGAAGAATTCTCGTCAGAATTAATAGAAGACACTAAAATAGACTTTGGGAACGTTGTAGGACAAGACAGTCTCACGCGTTTTGACAAACCAAAAACTCCGACCAAACGTCACAACAATCGAAATCGAAATAAAAAACGCGCAACAACGACCACCGCAACAACCAACAAAAAACCAAATCAAAATAAAACCGCCACAAAGAAAACAGATCCCAAGAAGCCTGCTCAACAACAAAATGCAAATGCTAAACGTCCTAATAATAGACGCAATAAATCAAAAAAGAAGCCTAACAACGATGCATAAAGTAGCAATGCTTTTACTGCTTGTCATCACCACGATATCCTGTGATAATAATAGTGTATATGACAGTTATCATACGGTAAATAATGGATGGAATATACAGGAACCCATCCAATTTGAGGTTTCTGACGTAGATAGTATAACACCACACAACGTATTCATTACATTACGTAATACCAATGCCTATAAATACAGTAATTTATTTCTTATAGCAAGAATGGATACCCCTAATGGGAAACAACTTGTAGATACGCTTGAGTATCCGATGGCAACGCCAGAAGGAGAATGGTTGGGGACTGGATTTAATGATGTCAAAGAAAATAAATTATGGTATAAAGAAGGGGTGCGCTTTCGCGAAAGCGGAACCTACAACTTCTCCATAGAGCATGCCGTTCGTAAAAACGGAAACATCACAGGAGACGAACGATTAGAAGGAATTACAGAAGTAGGATTGCGTATAGAACGCCCTCAAAACAAATAACAATGGCAAAGAAGCAAATTAAAAAAAAACAAGCTCCCGCTACCACTCAAAATAATTTTAAAAAAATCATTAAATGGTTTTGGGGATTATTTGCCGGAGGAATTCTAGCCGTAGTATTACTATTCTTATTAGCTAGTTGGAATGTTTTTGGAAAACTTCCAACGTTTGAAGAATTAGAAAATCCAGAAAGTAATCTGGCTACCAAAATACTCTCTGCAGATGGGCAGCAATTAGGTACGTATTACAATGAAAACCGTACGCCAATTAAATATGAAGATCTACCTCAAAACCTTATAGATGCTCTTGTCGCTACAGAAGATGAGCGTTATTATGAGCATTCTGGTATTGATTTTAGAGGAACCGCAAGAGCCATTGCCTATTTAGGTCAAAATGGAGGGGCAAGTACCGTAACACAACAGTTATCCAAACTTTTATTTTCTGATCCGCCAGATTCTACGATAGAACGATTAATCCAAAAAGTAAAGGAATACGTAATTTCAACACGTTTAGAGCGCCAATATACCAAAGAAGAAATCATTACCATGTACCTCAATAAGTTTGGTTTCTTATTTAACGCTATTGGAATAAGCTCTGCATCACGTATTTATTTTAATAAAAATGTACAAGATTTATCTATTGAAGAGTCTGCCGTTTTTGTTGCCATGCTTAAGAATCCCAGACAATATAATCCACATCGCAAAATTTCTAGAGAGAAATCTAAAAGACGTCGTAACCAAGTGTTCAAACAGATGGAAATAAACGGCTTTCTTACGACTGCTGAAAAAGATTCCCTGCAAGGACTTCCTATGATTGTAAGGTTTACACCAGAAGGTCATAGAGATGGGATGGCTACGTATTTTAGAGAAAACCTCAAAAAATTCTTAGCAAAGTGGATTAAAGAAAACCCTAAAGGAGAAGATGCAGACGGAAATCTAGAATACTACAATATATATAGAGATGGGTTAACCATTACAACAACTATAGATTCTAGAATGCAACGTATGGCAGAAAATGCTGTGCAAAAGCACATGCCTAGATTACAAGCTGAGTTTGATCATCAAAATAAGAAAAACAAAACAGCGCCTTTTAGAGATATTGAAGAAAATCAGATAGAATCTATTTTTAACAATGCCATGAAAAGCTCTGAAAGATGGCGTAAAATGAAAGCTGCCGGAAAAAGTGAGAGCGATATACGTAAGTCTTTTGATATCAAGACAGATATGAGCATCTTCTCTTGGAAAGGAGATATAGATACTACTATGACGCCTCGTGACTCTATTAGATACTATAAAAAATTCCTACGTACAGGTATGATGTCTATGGTGCCTCAAACAGGAGAAGTTCGTGCTTGGGTAGGAGGGATTGACATGTCTCATTTTCAGTATGATCATGTACAAACCGGAAAACGCCAAGTAGGATCTACCTTTAAGCCTTTTTTATATGCTACCGCTGTAGATCAATTACATATCTCCCCATGTGATACACTTCCTAATACCTTATTTAGTATTGCCGCAGGAACACACGGAAACACAAAAGATTGGGAGCCAAAAAATTCTGATGGTAAATACGGCGGGATGATGACCATGAAAGATGCCTTAGCACAATCTATTAACACCATCTCTGCTAGATTAATGAATGAGGTCGGGCCTCAACCTATCATTGATCTTGTAGAAAAATTAGGTGTAGATGTACGTAATATCCCTCCTGTACCATCTATTGCATTAGGAACTGCAGATTTAAGCGTTTACGAGATGGTCTCGGCATACAGTGCTTTTGCTAATCAAGGGGTATATATAAAACCACAAATTGTAAGTACGATACAAGATAAAAACGGAACCATATTATACCAGAATGTTCCGAACCCCAAAGATGTATTGAGTGAAGAGGCTGCTTATGTTACTTTAAAACTTATGGAAGGAGTAACACAATCTGGATCTGGACGTAGATTACGCTCTGGAAAATCCAATCGTGCAGATTATAAAGAAGTAGTCACTGGACATCCATACTCTTTTACAAATCCTATTGCGGGGAAAACAGGAACCACACAAAACCAAAGTGATGGTTGGTTTATGGGTATTGTCCCTAACTTAGTGACAGGTGTCTGGGTAGGTGGTGATGATAGAGCAACACATTTTAGAACAACACGATATGGTCAAGGAGCCACCATGGCACTTCCTATCTGGGGATTATACATGAAAGATGTATATAGCAATAAAGACCTTAATGTATCTGATGGAAGCTTTATAAAACCCAAAAACCTTTCTATTGAAGTAGATTGTGAAAAGTATAAATCACAAAACACAGATAATACTGGTTTTGACGAATTAGATATTTAAATAATTCGCTTAAAAATATATTTCTAACCCTGTCAAATTTGATGGGGTTTTTTTATGCTTTCGCGAAAGCGTACTCATGCCTAATTTTTGTATTTTTATTACAAATTAAATAACGATGATCACAAAGAAAGTTGACGGCGTTCAAGAAGCCTTACAAGGTGTAAAAAGCGGCATGACCATGATGTTTGGAGGTTTTGGACTAAGTGGTATTCCAGAAAATGCCATTGCAGAACTAGTCCGTCTTAATGTAAATGAACTTACATGCGTCTCTAATAATGCAGGAGTAGATGATTTTGGTCTAGGTTTATTATTACAAAAACGTCAAATCAAAAAGATGGTTTCATCCTATGTGGGAGAAAATGTTGAGTTTGAAAGACAAATGCTGAGTGGAGAATTAGACGTAGAGCTTATTCCTCAGGGTACACTTGCAGAACGTTGTAGAGCTGCTCAAGGAGGGTTTCCTGCTTTTTATACGCCTGCTGGTTATGGTACCGAAGTTGCCGAAGGAAAAGAGACACGAGAGTTTCATGGTAAAATGCATGTGCTAGAATATGCCTTTGATGCCAATTTTGCGTTTGTAAAAGCATGGAAAGGAGATGCCGCTGGAAATCTTATTTTTAAAGGAACTGCACGTAATTTTAACCCAAATATGTGTGGCGCTGCCAAAATTACAGTAGCAGAAGTAGAAGAGCTTGTGCCTGTAGGAACATTAGATCCAAATCAAATTCATATCCCCGGTATCTTTGTACAACGTATTTTTCAAGGAGAGAAATATGAAAAACGTATTGAACAAAGAACAGTAAGACAAAAAAGCTAAAAACATAAATAACCTATTATATCATTAATTGATTATACCATTAACTCATTGTATACATGGCACTAGATAAAAATCAAATCGCACAACGTATTGCTCAAGAAGTAAAAAATGGATATTACGTAAACCTAGGCATAGGGATTCCCACATTAGTAGCAAATTATGTACGCAATGATATTGAGGTAGAATTCCAAAGTGAAAATGGCGTTTTAGGCATGGGGCCTTTTCCTTTTGAAGGTGATGAGGATGCAGATATTATTAATGCAGGAAAGCAAACCATCACAACATTACCAGGCGCTAGCTTTTTTGATAGCGCGACAAGCTTTAGTATGATACGTGGCAAGCACGTAGATCTTACCATACTTGGCGCTATGGAAGTAGCAGATAATGGAGACATCGCAAACTGGAAAATACCTGGCAAAATGGTCAAAGGAATGGGAGGCGCTATGGATCTAGTTGCAAGTGCAGAGAATATTATTGTTGCTATGATGCATACCAATAAAGCAGGGCAATCAAAATTATTATCTACCTGTAGCTTACCTCTTACTGGAGTCGGTTGTGTAAAAAAGGTGGTCACCAATCTCGCCGTTTTAGAAGTAACCCCTGACGGGTTTTTGCTTTTAGAAAGAGCCCCTGGAGTTTCTATAGAAGAGATTAAAAATGCTACTGAAGGACATTTAACCATTCCTGATGAAGTACCAGAAATGAATCTATAATTATATGACTATATACGATCTTCAAAAAAAACCACATCACTACACATATATTGAAGATCGTGATTATGAAGCAATTCCTGATCGATTCTTACGCAATAGTACCAAAGCACTTGACTATTTATATAAGACCAATGCGCTTACCATTACCTATGAAGACAATGGTGTCTCGGAAACTGTAGATATCATTGATGTACTCATTGCAGATACTCAAAATGACATCAAACTTATCTATTCTGAAGGCAAGAACTTTTATAGCCCTATAGACAATACGGTAGGTTTTTATGATACACATGGAGTTGTCTTTAGAAAGAATCATAAAAAAAAGTGGTTCATAAAAAACAAAGGATATAATTCTCCTATGGCAGTACTAGCTCATGAATTAATTCACTGTTACAACGAACTCTATGAAACAGACGATTACCTTA
>JBLHOX010000107.1:0-8636 GCA_047623725.1 Dokdonia sp.
AAATCATGGTCTCCATCATTTGAGTGGCAATAATCACTGGAATACGAGCTTTTTTAGCCCTTAATACAAGTTGTTTCTGAATAAGAGGAACTTCTTCTGCAGGAATTTCTACACCTAAATCTCCACGAGCAACCATTAACCCATCGCAATAAGCAACAATTTTATCTATATTTTCTACAGCCTCGGGTTTTTCAATTTTTGCTATAATAGGAATCTTATGTTCAGAATGCTCATCTATTATTGCTTGAAGTTGTTTTAAATCATCTGCGTGACGTACAAAAGAAAGTGCTAACCAATCTACTTTTTGACCAATAGCAAAAATGGCATCTTTTACATCTTTTTCTGTTAATGCTGGTAAAGAAATATTTGTATTAGGAAGATTTACACCTTTTTTTGAACGTAATGGCCCTCCTTGAATAACTTTGGCCTCTACTTCATATTTGCCATCAGTTTTTAAAACTTCAAACATCAGTTTACCATCATCTAGTAGAATACGCTCTCCTTTTTTTACATCTTGAGGAAATTTCTGGTAGTTCATATAAACTCTGTCCTTCGTTCCTTCAAATTCTTCTTTTGTAGAAAATGTGATTTTATCACCAGGATTTACGACAACCTCTTCTTTCATACGCCCTACTCTTAGTTTGGGCCCTTGAAGATCTGCAAGAATAGACGTGTTGTGTTTATGTTTTTCACTCAATGTTCTGATCATCTGGATGCGCTCTATGACGTCATCATAATCTGCATGTGAAAAATTAATTCTAAAAACATCAACTCCTTCTTGCATCATTTTTAAGAGTACCTCTTCAGTACTTGTAGCAGGACCTAAGGTAGCAACAATTTTGGTTTTTTTTCTAGTTGGCATTATTCAAAAATTAAGTTTTCTTTTCTTTTAAGTTGATTTATATCAACAGTATACGCGGCAACAATTTGTGATATTTGGTTAAGTGCTTTTAGTGTTTTTGTTTCCATAAAACCACTTCCTTCTTCACTTATTTTTAATAAATAATCTACACGAGGTAAATCCTCTAAAAAGAAACGTCTTTCTGTAGAAGTTTCAGATTCAAATAGACTTGAAAGGTTATTATCACGTTCTTTTGTTATTTTTGTATGATTACTAAAGAGGTGATAGGTTGTGTATTGTTGTTCATTGTGGTACTCATATATGGGAAACTTTGCAGATATAATATCATGACTTATAGTTAAATCATTTTTACTCCTTTTAAGTCTAAGTTTTAGATGATGATTAAGTAAATAGGCGAGGTAATAGGACTCTATAGCTCCGTGAATAGCAATAAGCGTAAAGTCATACCCAAAATCATCTTCTAATACTAATTTGAATGTCCCCATAACGTGACTACGAAATTTAAAGATACATAAAACTAGTATTATTGTGCGTGGATATATGCGACAATCTTATATAAAAAGATACGCAAACGTTTGAGTTAAGTGATTAGGCAGGAAATTTTATATAGGAAGTGTAAAAGAAGCAATAGTTCCCTTGTTATGTATACTTTCTATAGATAAAACTCCGTCATGAATTTCGATAAAGTGTTTTGATAAGATTAAACCTAATCCCGATCCTTTTTCTTGTAAAGTTCCTCTTTGAGTAGTTATTTTGGTTACATCAAAAAGTGAATCTTTGTATTTTTCTGGCATACCAATACCACTATCTTCAATACTAAAAGAAAGAAATGAATCCACTTTGTTTAGTTCGATAACTATAATTCCTTTATCGTGAGAATACTTAATAGCATTTGACAATAAGTTACGAATAACCGTAGCAATCATGTTTTTATCAGCCATTACTTTAATACCAGTGCTAGCTTCTATAATAATATTTATGTTTTTTCTAAGAGCTTGTTGTTTTTGAATTTTTATCTGATCTTTTATGACAGTAAGAACATCTATTTTTTGAGGTTCGTAATGAGTTTTACCTGTTTGTATTTTTGACCACTTCAGTAAATTATCTAAAAGAGAAAGACTGTTTTTGCTAGAATCTTCTAAAGCATCTATAATTTGACTTGTTTGATTATTCTGGTTTTGTTCTTCTTTTAGAAGGTCTAAAAAATTAATAACAGATGAGAGAGGGCTTCTAAGATCATGAGCAATAATTGTAAAGAACTTATTTTTTGTTGCAACAACTTCAGACAATTCCTTTTTTTGCCTAGCTATTATTCTATTTTTACGCTTGTAGATATATAGTTGAATGATAATAAATAGCATAAAACTTAAAAGGAGTGTATACCATAATATCATTAAAAGTAATAACCTAGGGTTTCTTTTGTAGGGTTTTTTATAGGAGGTTTCTATGATAAATTTCTTATTAAAAAAAGGTATTTGAGTCTTTATAAAATTTTCATCCTGTATCTCGAAGTTTCTCCAATATTGATGATCTTCTCGCGTATTGTATATTTTTTTACCATCGTATACACGTTCTCTATCAAATTCAATCCCAGTAGAGGTTTTAAATCTAAAAACATATTTAGAAGTGTCTATGTTATGGTAAACACGATCAATAATAGGCTTAAAATCTTTTATAACAGAAAAATATCCAAGGCTTCTATTTTGATTGTTTTTAGCCTTAAAAGCAATTGGTAGCCCCACACGACCTTCTACAATATTATATGGATTGAAAGCGACATAGTCATACTTTTCTAACTTTCTTTCCATTATTTGAATCCCTTTTTTATTTATAAGGTTTTTAATGGAGGTACCTATAAGATTACTCGGATCGATTTGATTTTTAGTAAAAGAGTACTTAAAAATATGCGTTGTATCTACATAAGATATAATATAACTATCATCTATGGGAAGACTAGATAATTGATAATTTATAAATTTATGGAGTTTGTCTTGTGACGGAAATTCATCAGAAAGTTTTACATAAGATCGTATCCCAGACATTAAAGCAGTATAGTTGTTAAGCTCATTTTGAAGATCGGATGCTGTCTTTTTATTTAATTTCTCTAAATGTATCTCTCTGTTTAATTTTTCTTTTTCAGTAATATAAGAATCTGACCAAAATACAAGAACACCACTTATAATAGCAAATAGTGCAAAAACAGAATAATATTTTTTAGGTAAGCGAAAATACATATAGAGTTAGGGCTCTGTTGAAAAACAAATGTAGATAAAATCTTAATAAACTGGCTTATTTGTTTTCTATTTGCCTCTGAAATACATAAAAAGATCGCTTAGATGCTATTTCTTCAGCTTTTTTCTTAGAAGTAGCCCTCGCTTTTGCTATAACTTCTTCATCAATATATAGCCTAACACCAAAATGTTTTACAGTATCTTTTCCAGTATCTTCAAAAGTATCAAACTTAAATGTCTTTTTTTCTTTTTGACACCATTCAATAAGGACGCTTTTATAACTTATAATACGTCCTTCAAGTTTTTCTATATCTACGTAAGGATTAATAACACGTTTATATATAAATTTTTTACAATATGAATATCCTCGGTCTAAGTAAATAGCACCAATAAGTGCTTCAAAAAGATTTCCGTGAATATTTACACCAAAATTTTCTTTTGGAATATTAGCTTTTATGTAACGTAATAAATTGAGATCGTTACCCAACTCATTCAAGTGTTTTCTACTGACAACTTTTGAACGCATCTTTGTGAGATATCCTTCATTACCTCCTTGCACAGCTTCAAAAAGGTGTGCAGCAATAACAGCACCAAGCATAGCATCTCCTAAAAACTCTAATCGTTCATAGTTTAAAGGATTACCATCTTTCTTTTTAAGGCCTAATGATCTATGTGTAAAAGCTTTTTCGTAATGACCTATATCTTTAGGTTTAAACCCTAAAATACTTTGCATACGCATAAAAAAAATCCCGTTCGTATCTGAACGGGAAGAAAATATTTTTTTTAAGGCGCTCATAGTATTAAGCGTCTATTTTTTTAAATAGAACACAGGCATTATGACCCCCAAATCCGAAGGTATTACTCATTGCTATATTAATTTCTTTAGGTTGTGCTTCATTTAAAGTAAGATTAAATGAAGGATCAATACGTTCGTCTACAACACTATGATTAATAGTAGGAGGCACTAAGCTATGCTTCATAGCTAGAATAGAAGCAATTGCTTCTATAGCTCCTGCGGCACCTAGAAGGTGTCCAGTCATAGATTTTGTAGAATTGATATTGATATTTTTTGCGTGATCTCCAAAAACCTTAGAAATCGCTTTTAATTCAGCAACATCTCCTAGAGGGGTAGATGTTCCGTGCGTATTAATATGGTCTACATCTTCTGGACTCAGTCCAGCATCATTAAGACAATTATGCATTACTCTTTCTACACCAATTCCATCAGGATGTGGTGCGGTCATATGGTATGCATCACTAGACATTCCTCCACCTAAAACTTCTGCATAGATGTGAGCGCCTCTTGCTTTTGCATGCTCATATTCTTCTAATATTAATGCTCCAGCACCTTCTCCTAGAACAAATCCATCACGTGTTGCATCAAATGGTCTTGATGCAGCTTGTAAGTCTTCATTTCTTGTAGATAATGCATGCATTGCATTAAATCCTCCTACTCCTGCTTTTGTGACAGCAGCTTCACTACCTCCTGTTACAATAATATCACAATACCCTAAACGTATATAGTTCATAGCATCTATCATGGCATTTGCAGAAGAAGCACAGGCAGAGACCGTCGTATAATTAGGTCCCATAAAGCCATGCTTGATAGAGATATTACCTGGAGCAATATCTGCAATCATTTTAGGAATGAAAAAAGGATTAAATCGTGGTGTTCCATCGCCTTCAGCAAAATTGATCACTTCATCTTGAAATGTTTCTAGGCCACCTATTCCAGCACCCCAAATAACACCTACTCTGAATTTATCAACTTTCTCCAAGTCAATACCAGCGTCATTGATGGCTTCATCTGAAGCCACCAATGCATACTGGGCAAATCTGTCTAACTTTCTAGCCTCTTTACGACTAAAGTGGTCTAGAGCGCTAAAGTTTTTAAGTTCACAAGCAAATTTTGTCTTGAACTTTTCTGCATCAAAATAGGTAATAGGAGCACACCCACTTTTTCCTGAAGATAGTCCATCCCAGTACTCTTGAATATTATTTCCTATTGGTGTAAGTGCACCAAGTCCAGTAACTACTACTCGCTTTAACTCCATAAATAATAAGACTTATTTTGCCTTTTCTATATATGATATTGCTTGACCTACGGTAGCAATGTTCTCTGCTTGATCGTCTGGGATTTGAATATCAAATTCTTTTTCAAATTCCATAATAAGTTCAACAGTGTCTAGTGAATCGGCACCCAAGTCGTTTGTGAAGCTAGCTTCGGTTACAACTTCGTTCTCGTCTACACCTAATTTGTCTACGATGATCGCCTTTACTCTTGATGCAATGTCTGACATAATTTCTAATATTTAATTTTTAATTAAGTGGCAAAAATAACAAACCTTTATGGTTTGACAACTATTGCCACAAAAATATGAAGGTAATTTACGTAAATAATAAAGAATTTCTCTACAAAAAACCTTCAAATTGTTAATAATAATCGTTTGTTTTGCACATTATAACAGTGTCATAAATATATGAAACGTATTGTAATTTTTGCTTCGGGTAACGGTACAAATGCCCAACGTATTATAAATCATTTTAAGGGTCGTACGGATGCTCAAGTCGTGCAGGTGCTCAGTAACAACAAGGATGCCAAAGTTTTAGAACGGGCAAATAGGCATAAAATAAGCGCCATTAGTTTTAATAGAACAGGACTTTATGACACAGATCATGTATCACATCTTTTACAAGATATTCAACCTGATTTAATTGTATTGGCAGGGTTTTTATGGCTCTTCCCAGAAAAAATAATTAATTTGTTTCCTGATCAAATTATAAACATTCATCCGGCATTATTACCCGATTTTGGAGGAAAAGGGATGTATGGAAAGCATGTACATGAGGCTGTATACGCTTTCGCGAAAGCGAATAAAGGCAAAAAGACCTATACAGGAATTACCATACATAAGGTGACACCTCAATATGATAAGGGAACATATCTCTTTCAGGAAAAAGTAGAAGTTACACAAGAAGATACTCCAGAATCGATTGCCCAAAAAGTGCATCAATTAGAACATGAGTACTTTCCAATAGTGATTGAGAAACTGTTATTTGATAATGAATAATGATGAGATATCCGCGTACGCGGGCACAAAGATGAGTAAAAAGAAAGAAAAGTTTTATGTAGTTTGGCAAGGCAAGAAGCCAGGCATTTACCTTACCTGGAAAGATTGTAAAGCCATGACAGACGGCTATACAGGAGCTCAATATAAATCTTTCTTCACTTTTGCAGAGGCAAAAATAGCCTATAATAAAGACTATGCAGACGTAAAAGGATCTTCTAAAAAAAAGAAAGTACTTACTGCAGCAGAAAAAGCCAAGTACGGAGAGCCCAACTTATATTCTATCGCTGTAGATGCAGCGAGTTCTGGAAATCCAGGGGTTATGGAATATAGAGGCGTGGATACTCAAACAGTAAAACAGCTCTTTCATCAAGGACCTTTTAAACAGGGAACTAATAATATAGGAGAGTTTCTAGCATTGGTACATGGGCTTGCGTATCTCAAGAAAATAGGAAGTGATCGTATTATTTATTCGGATTCTCGTATAGCCATAGGATGGGTCAAAAAGAAAGCCTGCAATACAAAGCTTCAAGAGAGCGCTCGTAATAAAAATGTATATGATCTTTTACGTCGTGCTGAACAATGGCTTAAAACAAACACCTATACGACCACGATTGTAAAATGGGAAACAAAAGCATGGGGAGAGATTCCTGCAGATTTTGGAAGGAAATAATTGTTTTAAACAGGATTATTGGTAAGGAAGGCTCATGGGCTTTGACTATTAGAAAAAAAGATGATGGTATAAGAGTCACATGATTTTTATATAAAAAAAGGACTTAAAATTGAACCAAAATTTCGTGTTTTTCTTTTTCTTTAAAACTATATCTTTGCAAAAAAAATAGATGAGTAAATTAGTTATTGTAGGTAGTTGTGCTTTTGATGCCATTGAAACCCCTTTTGGTAAGACAGACAAAATTTTAGGTGGAGCTGCTACCTATATAGGTCTTTGTGCATCACAATTTAAAAACGTAGATACAGCTATTGTTTCTGTTGTTGGAGAGGATTTTCCACAGGAATACATGGATCTCTTGACTAATAGAAATATTAATATAGAAGGATTAGAAGTTGTAAAAGGAGGAAAAACCTTTTTCTGGAGTGGTAAATATCATAATGATATGAATACTCGTGATACACTTGTAACAGAACTAAATACTCTTGGAGATTTTAATCCAAAAGTTCCTGCTGCATATCAAGATGCAGAAATTGTCATGTTAGGAAATTTACAACCTACAGTACAATTAAGTGTGATAGAACAAATGAAAAACCCTAAACTCGTTATCTTAGATACGATGAACTTCTGGATGGACATTGCACTAGATGAACTTAAGACAACACTTAAAAAAGTAGATGTTATTACCATAAATGATGAAGAAGCTCGCCAATTGAGTGGTGAATACTCTTTAGTTACTGCAGCACGTAAGATTCAAGAAATGGGTCCTAAGTATGTAGTTATTAAAAAAGGAGAGCATGGCGCATTACTTTTTCATAATGAAGAAGTGTTTTTTGCACCTGCTTTGCCACTAGAAGAAGTATTTGACCCTACAGGAGCTGGAGATACCTTTGCAGGAGGATTTGCAGGATTCTTAGCACGTAGTGGAGATATTACGTTTGAAAATATGAAACAGGCATTGATTTACGGATCCTGCCTTGCTTCGTTTACCGTAGAAAAATTTGGAACAGAACGGCTAGAAAATGTAACCGCCGAAGAAATAAGAAAACGCTTGCAACAGTTTAAACAACTTACGCAGTTTGAAATAGAACTTAATTAATACTAATGCGCCCCAAAATTTGGGGCGCATTTGCTTTTACTATTAAAGTAACCTACTATGAGTGACGCAATAAAGCATGAATGTGGAATCGCCCTAATACGATTAAAAAAGCCGCTTTCTTTTTATAAGGAAAAGTATGGCACAGCATTTTACGGAGTAAATAAAATGTATTTAATGATGGAGAAGCAGCATAACCGTGGTCAAGACGGGGCTGGTTTTGCTAGTATTAAACTAGACGTGGCTCCAGGGCAACGTTATATCTCAAGACAACGATCTACAGAGCAACAACCTATACAGGATATCTTTGCACAGATTAATGGGCGTATTAATGAGGTAATGACAGAAAACCCAGATCGCAAAGATGATGTAGATTGGCAAAAAAGCAATGTGCCTTACCTAGGAGAAGTTCTTTTGGGACATGTGCGTTATGGAACTTTTGGAAAGAATAGTGTGGAGAGTGTACATCCTTTTTTAAGACAAAATAACTGGATGCATCGTAATCTTATTGTTGCGGGTAATTTTAATATGACTAATGTAAGTACGCTTTTTGATAAGCTCGTTTCATTAGGACAGCACCCCAAAGAACATGCAGATACGATTACTGTCATGGAAAAAATTGGACATTTTCTAGATGATGAGGTGGCAAAATTATATAAGAAATTAAAGAAAGAAGGATATAATAAAAAGCAAGCCTCTCCTCAAATAG
>JBLHOX010000108.1:0-8636 GCA_047623725.1 Dokdonia sp.
CAAGACGCACTCAAGATTGTAAGTTGAACTAATCCCGCTTTTATAGCGGGATCTAGGTTTAATTCCCCCGATGATTACATCGTATTTTTCTTTTTTTTTGAATTTGTGATTTTCTCCTTTTGGGATTTGATACCTCGCATGCTTGCATCGAGGTAGTTCGTTTTTTTACACGAGCATCCTATTTATTTACAGCTTGTTGTCAAGTGATCAATAATTAGGTCTTACGTCTTATGTCTAATAGCGAAGCGGTCTTATGTCTTAGTCGGACACGACTACTATTTTTTATGTTTTTTTAAAGGATTCGTCTTTTAGAATCTTTGTATATTTGCGCAAAATATATCCTATGAAGTTATTTCTTCTTACACTCGCACTTTTAAGCCTTGCCGTTGCAGGTATTGCCATAAAAATATGGGCAAAAAAAGATGGTAAATTTGCAGGAACTTGTGCAAGTCAAAGCCCTTTTCTTAATAAAGATGGCGAAGCTTGCGGGATGTGTGGGAAATTGCCTTCAGAAATGGGGGATTGTAATAACGATCAGTAATCGCTGATACTATTGGACATTTTATTCACTTACTTATTTTACGTTTTTATAGGAATCGTAGCTATTCAGATTGGGTACTACCTTTTTTTCTTTGTTTTTGCTTTCGCGAAAGCAAAAAAAGACACATCATCATATCTCCCTCTAGTTTCACTTATTGTTTGTTCTAAAAATGAAGCTGAAAACCTACGTAAAAATATCCCTCAATGGATAGCGCAAAAATATTCCGATTTTGAAATTGTGCTCATTAATGATGCTTCTAATGACGAGACAAAAGACGTTATAGAAGAATTTGCAGCACAATACCCTAACATTACACAAGTTCACGTAGAAAATAATGAAGCATTTTGGGGAAGTAAAAAATATGCACTCACACTAGGAATTAAAAAGGCAAGTCACGAGCACTTACTCTTTACTGATGCCGACTGTTATCCAGCTTCTAAATATTGGATACAAGACATGGCAAATCAATTTGTAGGCAAGAAAGAACTCATCTTAGGATACGGTGCCTATGAAAATATAAAAGGATCTTGGCTCAACAAATTAATACGTTTTGAAACCGTACTCACTGCAGTACAATATTATAGTTATGCTATGGCAGGAAAGCCATACATGGGCGTAGGGCGTAACCTTGCATATACAACACATCTCTTTTATGAACAACGTGGTTTTATAGACCATATCAAAGTACAAAGTGGAGATGATGATCTTTTTGTAAATCAAGCGGGAACCAAAGAAAATGTGGCAGTAAACTTTAATCCAGATAGCTTTACGGTATCCACGCCTAAAAATACTTTTTCTGAATGGTATACACAAAAACGTAGACATGTGAGTACAGCATCACATTACCGTTTTATGGGTAAATTCTTTTTAGGATTATTTTATATGAGTCAATTGCTGTTTTTTGCTTTTGCGGTCGTATTACTCGCATTTAGTTTTCAATGGGAATGGGTTGCTGGTGCTGTAGGGTTGAGGTATCTTATTTCTTGGATAGCTATAGGGGCAAGCGCTCATAAGCTTAAAGAAAAAGATGTCATCATTTTATATCCTATTAACGAACTATTTTTATTATTTTTCCAATTGAGTATCTTTATCACAAACCTGATTTCAAAACCTAATCGTTGGAAATAAACCCAAGTACTATCCTTTCTGAAATAGAAAAAGCAAAAGAAGGTAAGCAAAGTGCCTACAATTTTTTGCTCAATACTTTTTGGAATGAAGTCTACAGGTTTCAGTTAAAACGTACGAATGATGAGTACGAAGCAGAAGAAATTACCATTCAAACATTTTCAAAAGCTTTTGATAAAATAGGCACCTATAAAGAACAATATAAGTTCAGCACGTGGCTTATTACGATTTCTAAAAATATCCATATTGATCTTATAAGAAAGCGTGAGTCCTCTATTCGATCTCAGATCACTAGAAAAGAGGATGGTGTTTATAAAATTCCTGACGAAAACCCTACGCCAGAAGATGCATTGATTAAGGAGCAAAACCTAGCGCAACTTTTACGCTATATAAAAATGCTAAAACCTCATTACCAAGAGATGATTAACTTACGGTATTTTCAGGAAATGAGTTATAAGGAAATGGAGAAAACACTGGATGAACCTATGAATAATGTAAAGGTAAAATTACTTAGAGCGAGGAGACTTCTCGCAGATATTATTCAAAAAGTAGAACGATGAGCGGTATATCTCTTAAAAAATTAGGACCAGGACTTCTTTTTGCAGGAGCTGCCATTGGGGTTTCTCATTTAGTACAAAGTACCAAAGCAGGAGGGTATTATGGTTTTGGTTTGTTATGGGCTTTACTACTTATTAATATTATAAAATACCCATCATTTCAGTTTGGGCCTAGATATGCCGCAGCGACAGGCAAAAGTTTATTGCACGGATATCTTGGATTGGGAAGAGGCGTTCTTATTACGTATTTCGTACTTTCTTTACTGACGATGTTTACGATTCAAACAGCAGTAACGATTGTAACGGCTGGATTAGCAGTACAACTTTTTGGACTTGATTGGGATATCGCTGTCTGGAGTGTGGTTATTACGTTGTTTTGTGCTATGATTTTAGCGTTAGGGCGTTATAAGCTTCTGGATAATTTGATGAAAATAATTATCTTGGTTCTAACCGTGAGTACGCTGTTTGCTGTTTTATTCGCTTTTCGCGAAAGCATAACAACAGAAGGTATGGGGTCTTCAAAAGGGCTTATACAATTATTACCTACAGATGCAGTAGGCATTGCCTTTCTGATTGCATTTATGGGGTGGATGCCGGCACCTTTAGATATTTCTATATTCCATTCTTTGTGGACTGTAGAAAAAGGAAAAACACAAGAAAATGATGTAAAGACATCTCTATTTGACTTTAATATTGGGTATTTCGGTACTGTTGTTTTAGGGATTTGTTTTGTGACATTGGGTGCTTTGGTGATGTTTGGGAGTGGCGATACATTTTCTGATAAAGGAGGTGTTTTTGCAGGACAGCTTATTAATATGTATACAAGTAGCCTGGGAGATTGGGCGGCAATACTCATTGGGGTAGCTGCTTTTACAACCATGTTTAGTACGACCTTAACAACATTAGACGCTTCGCCGAGAGCGATGTCTACCGCAACAGATCTTTTGGGTGTAAAAAGTATATTTAAAAGCTATCTCTTTTGGTTGATTTTGTTGATTGTAGGGACGTGTGTCATTCTTTTCTTTTTTGTGAGTGAGATGGGGCTTTTAATCAAAGTGGCAACTATTTTATCATTTTTGACAGCGCCTTTTTATGCGATATGTAATTATTTGGTTTTTAATAGTGCAGATGTTCCCGAAAAGGAGAAACTAGGAATGCCCATGAAAATATATAGTATCGTTAGTATTGTGTTTTTAATCGCTTTTAGTGGGTGGTTTGTGAGTACATTGCTTTAATCCAGATGCTATTGAAATTTACTATCCATTTGGACTTGTTTAAAAGAGGTGTAATAGCATAACTTCCAATAATAGCAATAACTCAACGAACAAATTCTAATATAACTTTTGTAGCGGACTATTTTTTTACTGAATAATAAAATCACTATCCTCAATATAGATTTCAAATTCAGTTAAATCAGTAGTATTTGTAGCGTCCATTTCAATAATCACACGTTCTCTTTGACCCTCAGGTGTTGTGCGTACTAATATCACTAGTGAGCTTGAGTTTTTGTCTATATAAAATAAGCGAGAATCTTCAATTCCAGTTTGAGTTAAGTTATCTGAACCACTAACAAATGGTCGAGCTATTTTTATTGGTAAAAATTGTACATTAGGGTCTAATGTTATTTTTAAATTAACAGGATATAAAAATTGTACTTCAAAATTCAATTCTGTACTTTCTCCTAAATCTTCTATTTCAGTTAAAAATTCTTGATTTCTAAAACCAAAAATAAAGTCATTAATAATTTGCGGTTCTTGAATTGGTTGCGTTTCTAAAATATATCTATCCCCTAGACCACTTGTTGTAAAACTAAAATCATAAAAACCTTGTGAATCTGTTAATGTAGAATCTAAGTATTGAATGAAATCAGTATTTGGAACTGATCCAAATCCTGGTATTCTGTTGTATTCCGCTATTCTTAATTGTTGATCAGCTAAAGGTAATTGATTTTGACTATCATACATTCTTCCAAAAACTCTTGTCTCAATTCCAATAGGCTCAAATGTGTCTTCACAGGATATGAATGCTAATAGACTTAGAAGAAGCATTAAAAAAATAGTTTTTGTTTTCATAAGTTTTTGTTTTCATAAGTTTTTGTTTATAGGATGCTTTTTGTATTAAATGGTTGCGTTAAAATTAAAATAAACGCCTCTTAATAACTGTCAGTAGTGATGTGATAAATTGGAACGATGGTATAAAATTATACGTCCAGAAGCTATTGATATTATAAATGAGTATAATGGAGTAGTAGTGGATTAAGATAGTTTTAGTAGTCGTGGAATTATTTTTTAAGTATTACTTCTGGATCTTTTTGAATTGGATATATCCGAGTGATAAGGATTGTTTCACCTATCACTTTTAAGCACTCGAAACTTCTTTTTTACGATTGCTTTATGACAAGAAGGATTATATTCACCTACTTATCACTGTTCAGAAAAAAAACATTTCTTCTGCGCCATTATGTCATTTTTTTAATGCCTACTCATTCACTTTTTCGTAATCGCGACTTTATTTTAAGCGTAAGTGATGTTTTTTTTTGAAATTTCTAAATGAAGAATCTTTTTGTTCTGAACACTTCAAATATCCAACATTCCGATAGAGAACACAAGACAAGTATCTCGGTATTTTAAAATAAAGAGTAATACTTTATCCTTTATCACTTTTCAAAAACGAAAAGATTATTATAAAAAAAAATACTCAAAAGTGTGATGACGGTATATGACAATTCTGAAGCTTCGTAGGTGTTGCAGATGAGGTGTTTTATTACATACCCCGAATGATTCGAGATTACGCTTGTATACTTCAAAAAGTATCAAAACAAAGTGCTACTACAGAATATAGGTTTAACGAGATTTTATTAAAAGGGCTATAGTACATCGTATTTATAAAAACTATCTTTGCGCCCTATGCAATTTGACCTTCTTACAACAGATCCTGCTAGTCAAGCCAGAGCAGGAAAGCTTACAACAGATCATGGGGTGATCGAAACCCCTATTTTTATGCCTGTGGGTACGGTGGCTTCTGTAAAGGGAGTGCATCAGCGTGAGTTAAGACAAGATATTAAGCCAGATATTATTCTTGGAAATACCTATCATTTATATTTACGCCCAGGTACAGACATACTGCAGAAAGCTGGAGGATTACATAAATTTATGAATTGGGATGGCCCTATCCTTACCGATAGTGGAGGATTTCAGGTATACTCATTGTCTAATCGTCGTAAGATTAAAGAAGAAGGTGTAAAGTTTAAATCTCACGTAGACGGATCTACGCATTTATTTACACCAGAAAACGTCATGGAAATCCAACGTCAGATTGGAGCAGATATCATTATGGCTTTTGATGAATGTACACCCTATCCGTGTGATTATAGATACGCAAAGCGATCTATGCACATGACACACCGTTGGTTAGATAGATGTATTACACATTTTGAAAAAACACCCGCTTTGTATGGCCATGAGCAAGCTTTGTTTCCTATCATACAAGGAAGTACTTATAAAGATTTAAGAACACAATCTGCCGAGTATATTGCAAATTCAAATGCTTTTGGAAATGCCATAGGCGGACTTTCTGTAGGAGAACCTGCCGAAGAAATGTACGCCATGACCGAAGTAGTGACTGCCGTATTACCTGAAGAAAAACCAAGATATTTAATGGGAGTAGGAACCCCTATAAATATTTTAGAAAATATAGCATTAGGTATTGACATGTTTGACTGTGTGATGCCTACACGTAATGCACGTAATGGAATGCTATTTACAGCACACGGAACCATTAATATTAAAAATCTCAAATGGGCAGAAGATTTTTCTGCTATTGATGAGATGGGTATCACGTGGGTAGATACAGAATATAGCAAAGCATACTTACGACATCTATTTAAATGTCACGAGCTTTTAGGAATGCAAATTGCAACCATTCATAACCTAGGGTTTTATATGTGGTTAGTACGTGAGGCACGTACTCAAATCCTTGCAGGTACTTTTGTTACTTGGAAAGAGATGATGGTAAAACAAATGGATAAACGACTGTAAATGAAAATTCTAGATTGGTATATTTTAAAGCGATACATCGGGACTTTTCTCACGATGCTTCTTTTGTTTATACCTATTGGAATTACGGTCAACCTTGCAGAGAAAATTGATAAAATTTTAGCCAATGAAGTTCCGCTTTTGGAAGTAGTCTTGTACTACTTATACTTCACGGTTTATTTTGCTAATCTCCTTTTCCCTTTATTCCTCTTCCTTTCTGTGATTTGGTTTACATCCAAACTAGCAAACAATACAGAGGTCATCGCCTTTTTAAGTAGCGGTGTTTCCTTTTGGCGTTTCTTACGTCCGTATATGATTGGGGCAACGATTGTGTGTTTTGGAGCTTTTATACTAGGTACATACCTTGCGCCAAAGGCAAATAAAGGATACAATGAGTTTATTTTTGAATATCTTAAAAGTCAGAAGAAAAAGGATAGGAACCAAAAAACCAAAGATGTATATCGGCAGATTGCAGATAATGATTACATCTACGTAAGTTCATTTAGTACAAAAACAAAAACAGGGCGTGATTTTACTTGGGAGCATTTTGAAGATAATAAAATGACCTATAAAATCTCGGCAAGTAGAATTAAATACAATCCAAGCGACACCACCTATACACTCAATGCATTTAGAATGCGAACGATAGGTGTAGATGAGGATATATTGTATAGTAAGGCTAAAGTAGATACCACATTTGCATTTGATATAGATGATTTAACTCCTGTAGAATATATTGCAGAGACCTTAAATACTCCTGAGTTAAGGAAGTTTATTAAAAAAGAAGAGTTAAGAGGGTCTTCCTATATAAATAGGTATAAAGTAACCCTTCAAAAACGATTAAGTCTACCCGTAGCAGCCTATATTCTTACGATTATTGCTGTAGCAGTATCAGCGATGAAGCGTAGAGGAGGTATGGGAGCTAACTTAGCTTTTGGTATTTTGCTAGCCTTTGTTTTTATCTTCTTTGATAAAATATTTGGAACCCTTGCAGAGCAATCTGATTTTCCTCCGTTAGTGGCGGTGTGGCTTCCTAATTTCTTGTTTGCTATTTTAGCAGTATACCTATTGCGAAATGCAAAACGCTAAATTACAGAGTTACCTACATTTTCATCTCATTGTATTTATATGGGGGTTCACTGCCGTATTGGGGTCGCTTATTAGTATAGACTCTGTCCCACTTGTATGGTTCAGAATGGGGATGGCTTCCATCTTTATATTTGCGTATATCAAGTGGAAAAAAATAGATATTTCGCTTTCGCGAAAAGCGTTCTTTTCCTTTGCCATCGCAGGAATTATTATTGCAGTGCACTGGCTCACCTTTTTTGGTGCTATCAAAGTGTCTAATGTCTCTATCACGCTAGCCATGATGAGTACAGGTGCTTTTTTTACAGCCATTTTAGAACCTATTTTTTATAAACGAAAACTGATTTGGCACGAACTTTTATTTGGCGCCATTGTGATTGGGGCTTTGTATCTCATTTTTGAAGTGCAGCCAGAATACAGATTAGGTATTGGGCTTGCTTTATTTTCGGCATTTCTTTCGGCAGTTTTTACACTGGTTAATGGTAAGTTTGTGCAGGATCATAATCCTACCAAAATCTCGTTTTATGAGTTGCTTGTAGGTTCCCTTTTTATTACGGCATATTTAGCTTTCGCGAAAGCGGACACCTTCTTTACAGCATCCTTTTTTGACCTCCCTTATACAGACTGGATCTATCTTTTGATTCTTGCTTCTGTCTGTACTGCCTATGCCTTTATTGCCTCGGTAAAAGTGATGAAGCATCTCAGCCCGTATACCATTATGCTCACCATAAATCTAGAACCCGTTTATGGGATTTTATTAGCATTTATGGTACTGGGTGATAAAGAACAAATGAGTGCAGAATTTTATTATGGAGCTGTTGTGATATTACTTGTTGTCATTGCAAACGGGATTCTAAAAAATAGAAATCGTTTACGTTTAAAAAAAGAGTCAGGAGTCAACTAGAAACTATTATCTTTGTATTATAAACCTAACAACTCATTACGAGAAATCGTAAAAGGTAACAAACTGAAAATGGAATATTTAGATTTCGAATTACCCATTAAGGAGCTAGAAGAGCAACTAGAAAAATGTGTTATTATAGGAGCAGAAAGTGATGTAGATGTAACTCAGACCTGTAAGCAAATTGAAAAAAAGCTAGCACAAACCAAAAAAGATATTTATAAAAACTTGACCGCATGGCAACGTGTACAATTGTCAAGACACCCTAATCGTCCATATACGCTTGATTATATACATGCGATTTGTGGAAATACGTTTCTTGAACTTCATGGAGATCGTAACGTAAAGGATGATAAAGCAATGATTGGAGGTCTTGGAAAGATTGGAGATCA
>JBLHOX010000109.1:0-8628 GCA_047623725.1 Dokdonia sp.
CATCCAGCGCCCATTTTAAAGTATAGGCTTCTGGAGCCATCAATCCAGTACTCCAGACTAATGGATTAGCACCAGTTTTCTCAAAGTAAGGGCTGAAAAATTCTTTGCTATAACACGCTAATATAATCGCGTCTTTGGTAGACGAAGTATCTTTTTTAAGCTCCATATCTAATTGAAACTCCATAAGGCCATCATGACCTATATAACTGACAAGGTCTGCCTTTCCTCCAAAATCTAATGGTTTGCCATTTGCATGAATAGTTGTCGAAAAGTCACCTGAAGACGCTTTTAAAAAATCAATGGTTGTTTGCTTAATATGCTTTCCATCGTATGCATCTGCTAGTAGGTAGGTATCTGTAGAGGTGTGTTTAAAAAGGACACGTTCTAAGATCTGAGTATTATTGGAAGGAATCGATTTTACAAACGTCCAATCTTTGCTTTTTTTAAAGTGTGTTTTTACTCCGTATAAAGCGCCCCAATATAGATTGGTTTTAGGATTTTGTCCATTTCCCAGTGTTTTAGGAACAGGAACAATGCCTTGGTTGATATTATCACAAAGGGCTACAAATATGTGTGCAGTTTTGGGAGGTGTATTTTGAGCTAGTAGACTTGTTGAGAATAAGAGCAGTACTATATACTTTATCATATACTAGTAACGCGATAGGATGACTATTTATTCTTTTTTAGGATTTGTCTCACATTCTGACGCATATCTATCTATAATATACTGTGTTATAGGTTTCAATGTTTTGCCATTAGTAGGGTGAATTCCTTCTTTTGTAAAGAAGGTTAATTTGTTGTGGTGTTTATCATACCAAACGATAGGTTCATCATTAGGAAGGAAAAAAGTGCTCCCTTTACAAAGCCCTATCAATTGTTTCATTCTCTCCAAAGTTTCCTTGTCTAGTTCAATTTCACCACGTTTTCCACTACAATCTATAGGCTCATAATGATCGTTTACCCATATCATACAACTATTAGGTGCGTTGTTTACTACCAATTTATTGTATGAAACGAGACCAATGATCATGATTGCTACAATCCATAAAGTAGTAACTATTTTTTTTTCTATATCAGAATTTTTTGAAGTGTCTTCAGGTAATGGTGTAGTTATATCTTCATTATAATTTTCATTCACATAATCTTTATAAGAATCATATCCTAAAAATAGACACAGTCGTTCTATGTTCTCATGTCTAGGTACTGTTCTAACATCTCTTTTTTCAATATACTTTTCATAATAAGACGCGAATGTCTTAGAGGTTATACGAACCTCACTTAATTCTTCTATTTGCTCAGAAATGTATTCTGATAATTTATACTTCTTGTTATTCACGTATTCTTTTTTTGCTTTTGTAAAAGCGGCCACTACGATATCCTCGTAAATTTTTTCTGTTTCCATAAAATGTACTAGCGATTCGATGTGATTTCTATGATAGAAATTCATTAGAAAAAAAGCAGAAAAACGTTTCTTTTTCTTTTCTACCTCATTTCTACCCTTTTTTCTCTATTCCCTTCATATTTGCCCTGTGATCAACACAAAATCTTATTTGCAAGTAAGCCAAAATGAAAAGTTAATCACTGTGGAAATCCACAATGCGGTTGTAATTAACCCACGTGAGAAGTAGTTAAAAACTACTGCATAAGGATTTCATCTTCTCAAAAACAACGGAGTACTCCAAACTCAAGAGTGGCTTTAAAAAAGATATCCGAGAAATCTCGGACAGCCACTCTTTTTTTTAATCCGAAAAATTTTAAGAATATGAAAACTGTATTATATATTATGATAGTCCTTTTTATGGGCGCAAATTTCGCTTCTTGTTCAACCGATCCTATCGATGAAGAAATTCCTGTTGAAGGAACTGTGGGGGAGGATGGGCAAGTAGAGAATGATCCAGACGAAGATGAGGAAGAAGATGACGGAACTAATTAGTATGATTGCTAGTTGGTTAGTTTTATAATTTCTAATTTAGAGGAATGAAAGTAATTTTACGATCGTTCCTCTTTTTAATTTTAGCACTTCCTTTTTTATCTAATAAAAATATTCCTAAACCTCTTTTTGCTTTTGATCAAAATGTAAATCAACAAATTTTTAATCGTTCAGATTCAATCACTTTTTTTGAATTGAAAAGAAATGAATTTCGCAAGGAAAAAAAATATGATAGCGCTTTATTTTATACTAAAAAGCTAGTTAGATTATATAAAAAAAATAATGATACACTTAAACTCGCTAAGTCTTATCAAAGATTAGGGTTTTATAATAAGAGGCTACATAATTATGAATTATCATTTGAGTTTTTTAATACTTCTTTTAAAACATCTTCTAGTCTTAGAGATAGTGCTAATGCTGGTAGACGATTAATGGATATGTCTACTATTCAGAATGATTTAGGTGATTATATAGGGTCTGAAGTGATAGCTGTTGATGCGTTGAGATATTTAGATAAAACAGATGATTATAAGAATATTGCTGGTGCATATCATTCTATAACTATAAATAAAAAAGAACGAGGGGATATAAATGGCGCAGAGGAATGGAATGAAAAGACATTGGCTCTATTAAATGATACTCTAATTAAAAAGAAAATTAAAGAATACTATCAGATTGATTTTCTAAATACCAGAGCAAATATTCAAGTAAAAAAACAAAGCTATATTGAGGCAATACGTCAATATTCAAGTTTATTGAATAATGGCATTATTGAAAATAACAAATCACAATTAGCTAGAGTAAAAGATAATTTAGGTTTTGCAAAATGGTTGAAAGATTCTTTAGATCCAGAATCTATTAAGTTAATGAAAGAAGCTCTTATAGAAAGAGAAGGTGTCGATGATATTTCTGGGCTTGTTGCTAGTAATGTGCATTTAGCAAAATTTTATGCATTTAATGATGTAAATAGAGCCATTGATTATGCAAATATAGCTTTAGAAAATGCTATGGTAATAAAGAATCCAGTAGCCGTATCAGAGACTTTAGGGATATTGATTAATCTCAAAAATAAATTAAAACAAAGTGTAAATACAGAAGCCCAATTATATATAGATACAAAAAAGAAACTTGATGGGATTATCAATAAAAATAGAAGTATTTATGAGGTTACCAAGTATGATAATGAGAATCTCCGGAAAGAAAAGGCTCAAAAAGATTTAGAAATATCAGAATCTCAAACTAGGAATATATTATTAGGATTTGGGATCGTGTTCTTACTTCTTATAAGTATAATAGCTTATTATATTCAAAAGCAAAAAACAAAACAAAAAGTCAAAATCAGCAAACTCCAAGAACGCTATCAAACCGAAACTCGCCTGTCTAAAAGAGTCCATGATGAGGTAGGTAATGATATTTTCTATTTAATGACACAGATAGAAAATGATCCGTCATTATTAGAAAAAAATGGATTAAAGCTCTTAGATGGTTTACAGAATATCTATTCAAAAGCACGCGATATTTCTAGAGAATATACAGATATTGATACAGGAGAAGGGTTTCCCGAAGAATTATTATCGCTGCTTAATTCTTTTGGGAATAAAGAAGTAAAAATTATAACAAAACAACTTGAGCCAACATTCTGGACGCCTATTGATACAGACCTAAAATCAGAAGTTTTTAGAATTGTGCAAGAATTATTGACCAATATGAAAAAACACAGTCAGGCAAGTTTTGTAGGTGTGACTTTTAAGAAAGAATCTCAAAAGCTTACAATACAGTATTCTGACAACGGAATTGGTGTTGATAGCGATAAGCCAACATTGAAGAGTGTGGAAAACCGCATACACGTGTTAAAAGGAGTGCTTACTTTAGACGCGCAATCTGATGAAGGACTTCAGGTTAGCATCGTAATCCCCATATAATCAAACACCAACAATGTATACCAAAATATTAATAGCAGAAGACTATGACAGCGATAAGAATAGCATGGTTACAAGTCTTAAAGAGTTAGGAATCCCCACCGTAGATCACGTTCAGTTTTGTGATGATGCCTTATTACGAATCCGAAAAGGAATCCATGAGCAACAACCGTATGAACTTTTGATAACAGACCTTTCTTTTACAGCAGCTTTTGGAAAAAATACAATAGTGACCGGACAAGAACTGATACGTAATATACGAGTGCTCCAACCTAGTATTAAAGTGATTGTGTTTTCATCAAATGACAAGCATTTTGTGATTAAGTCCCTTTCAGAAATGCTTCATATAGATGGGTATGTTTGTAAAGGATTACAAGGACTTAAAGAATTAGGAACTGCTGTAAAAACTGTTTTTGAAGGAGAACGCTATTATTGCCCCGTAGCAAAAGGCGCTTTAGAACAACGTAATGTTTTAGAAATTGGAGACTATGAGTTGATTGTGTTGCGATTGCTGGCAGATGGTAAAAAGCAAAAAGACATCTCAGTGTATTTAAAAGAAAAAAATATTTTACCTGATAGTGTCCGCTCTGTAGAAGATCGCATCAGTAGGTTAAAAGATCATTTTAACGCTAAAACACTTCCTCAATTAATATATATAGCCAATAAACTAGGCATGATTCAAGACTAACCTCTTTCTTAGTCATTGTGTTTTTTTACAAGGAATAGGTTCGGTATCCCTATACATTTATGTATCAATAGTAAGGCATCTTTATAAGGTATATAAGGGTGTATGTCTGCGTACGCTTTCGCGAAAGCGTATACAGCAACAATTCATAAAAATAGAATATATCCCTTATAAAGAGTATAGGATGTCTTGCCGTAATTAATCTTTTGAATATCTAAATCACCTTATTTTTTTAACTTAAAAAAGCGCCTGTGGAAAACCACAAGGGGTTGATTAATAATGGCTTTAAGTTTGGGATAATTAAATACTTAAAAGATGAAAAACAAAATAATTGAAGCAGGAAGAGCTTTAAGAACAATTAAAATCAATTATACGGAGAAAGATGTTAGTAACGAAGGGTTTAGAGAAGTAGAACCGTATAGTTTCCGTTTTAAAAACGGAGAAGAATACTTTTTTGGTTTTGATATAGAAAAAAAAGGAATTAGACAATTCATAATTCGCTCAATCAACGATATAATTATAACAGATAATAATTACAGCCCTAGATGGCCTGTTGAACTCTAAAGAAATATTAAATGGAATATAAAGTAATCCCTTTCGTAGCGTCAATTGACAGAAATAAAAACCCATCAAACCAAGTAGCAGAACAACTTGAAGATTTAATTAAAACATACACAAATAAAGGCTGGCAGTATATCAGACTAGAAAGTGTAACAACCCTAGTAAAGGCAGATGGTGGTTGTTTTGGGTTCGGACAAAGTCCTGCTTACACGACCACTAGACAAATGGTGGTTTTTGGAAAGTCATGAAATATCTTTTGTTAATAATTATAAGATTGTATTGGATCCTTATTCCAGAGCCCAAAAGAAGAGAATGTGTTTTCAAGCATAGTTGTTCTAAATATGTATTTGGTGTTACTTCTAAGGAAGGGTTTTTCAAAGGTGTTAAGGCATTTTATTTCAGATATAAGAATTGTAGAAATGGATTTGAAGTTTTTAAAAACCCAATGAATGGTCAAATTCAAATGATATTACCAGATAAGAGCGTAATAGAGGAGAAAGATATTTCTAAGCAATTAATAATTAAACATATCTGATGGTGAAACCTCATTGTGGAAAAACACAAGGTGTTGCTAATGAGATCATCTAAGTTTATCACTTATTAATCAATTAAAATCTAAATAGAATGAAAAAACTATATTGTCTTAGCTTGTTTATTTTTTTGATAACAAGCTGTTCATCTTCCAAAACACTTCGCTTCTCAAAAAAGCCAGATGATTTCCTTAAAACAGAATCACTTGAAGATTTTCTTTCAGTAAATAAAAATCCAAAAGTAGTATTACGAGTTAATGATGCATTATTTGCGGTGACTGAAGATGAAAATGCTGACTATTTGTATAATGCCATAGAGAACCAATTGCTTGCAAGTGGATTTGTAGTTCGTGATAGACAACTATTTAATAAAATTATTGGTAGTAGTGGGAATTCGGTCGATTACGAAGTTTTGAAAAATAAATCTAATACCGATTTGATAATTGAGCTTACAAAAATAGATCCTCAAGTCCTTTATAGTACAAATAAGTATTATTCGAAAAATAATGAAGAAAAAATTCATAGTGCATATTCTTATGAGCGCTATGGAGCATCAGTTGAATTCAAAGTTGTACTCATCAATTCTAATGAGTTTGCAGGTATTTATAAATTTAATTATACACCTTGTATTGATGGTTGTGTCGTGTCAAAATCTATTAATCAGCTTATTAAAGAGAGAAAGCAAAAAGAAAAAAGAAACGTAATAGGATATGAGGGGGTAGAAAAAAATGAACTTGAGGTTTTTATAAAAGATGCAACTAGAAAATTAGTTGCAGAAATGAGAAAATGATATGTAATTATAAATCGATTTAAAACATTCATATGAGATTACGATTGACTATTTGTACATTTTTGATACTATTAAGTTTTAGTAGCTCTGATGGAAAAAAGCAACTTCATACAGCATATCATTAGCGAAACTAATAAGATAAATTATTATGAAAAAATTGATTCGTTTTTTGTTAATACTAATTTCTCCAATTGCCAATTCTCAAGAAGTAACTTGTTCAGAATTAAAGGGTTTTATTGTAGAAAAAGGTTGGAAAGATAGTGCAATATCGAGCTATAATCTTGAGTCCTCTTGGTTATACGAGGTTACTAAATATACCTATAATTTTTAAAATTATATTATAGCTAAGATTAAGACTGATGAATATAGTTATACTACGCGAACCTATATTTTCTGTGATATCCCAGGCTACAATTGGTCTGGCTTTAAGCTAGGATACTACGAAGATGAAGATTCTTATGGAAAACGTTTTCATAAGAATATAATGGATTATCAATGTAATTGTTATTAAAATCATGGAACTACAAAATCAACTTAAAGCATTAGCTGACAAAATTGAGGATTTTAAAGAACGTATTGAAACGGAAGAATCTACAAAGCATGCTTTTGTTCTGCCATTCATTAATATTTTAGGATACGATACTTTTAACCCTTTAGAAGTAGTTCCTGAATTTACCGCAGATCTAGGGTTGAAAAAAGGAGAAAAGGTAGATTATGCCATTTTTCAGGATGAAAAACCAATTCTTATCATCGAATGTAAGAATTGGAGAGAGAAACTTGACGCACACAACTCTCAGTTATTTAGATATTTTCATGCCACTAAAACCCGATTTGCACTTCTAACCAATGGAATCGAATATCGTTTTTATACAGATCTTGAAGAAACAAATAAAATGGATGAAAAACCATTTTTAGAATTCAATATAACAAGGTTAAAGGATAGTACGGTAAGTGAAATTGTAAAGTTTCATAAATCAAATTTTGATGTTAACCATATAGTAAATAATGCAAGTTCATTAAAATATACCAAGGAAATTAAGAAATTGATTTTACAAGAGTTGAAAGAACCCTCCTTTGATTTTGTGAGGTTATTTGCAAATCAAGTATACACAGGAAGATTGACTGAAAAAGTAATGGATGAATTTACGATTTTGGTTAGTAATGCTTTTAATCAAACGTTAGGAGATAGAGTAAACGATAGATTAAACGCAGCACTGGATAAAGAAACAGAAAAGCAACAAGATGAAGTTTTAGAAGTAGAAGAAGGAGATAGTAAAGTCACTACGACAGACGAAGAGTTGGAAGGTTATAGAATTATTGTTGCAATTTTAAGAAGGCGTTTGGCTATTGACCGTATTATATATAGAGATACACAATCTTATTTTGGAGTATTGTTGGACGACAATAATAGAAAACCTTTATGTAGACTTCATTTTAATGGGAAAACAAAATACTTAGGGATATTTGATGAAAATAAAAGGGAAAGGAAAGAGAAACTTTCTTCCTTAGACGAAATATATCAGTTTGAAGATGAACTTCTTAAAACAATAACTTTTTACGAATAAATATGATGAAAAGTCTTTTGTTATTTAGCTGTTGTATTCTTCTGTTCTGTACAGATAATTCAAGTCCTAGCGTCAATTACTTTGAAAATAAATTAATAGATGATCAAGTATTTATCTGCAACAGCAGCGGTGCCAAAAAATACCATTACAAGAAGAATTGCAGAGGACTAAGCAATTGTAAGAAAGAAGTAAAAGAAATCTCTTTAGAAGCAGCTAAGGAGCTTGGCCGTACATTATGCGGATGGGAAGATTAATTGTATATTTCAACTATAATTAATCTCCTATGAAAACCATTTTCACTCTTTTTCTAGCATTTGTATCTTTTACATTATTAGGACAAACCCTAACGGCAAACCAACTTCTGGAAAAGACAATAACCTATCATGACCCACAAGGTAATTGGCAAACATTTGCAGGTGACTTTGCAGTTGTATTAGAAACACCTGAAGGCAAAGAACGTAAAAGCACCATCACTATTAACTTGCCTGAGCAGTATTTTAATGTTTCTACACGACAAGATGGAAAGACTAGCTTTCGCGAAATACGTGCCACAGACTGTCGCTTTTCAAATGAAGATACGACTACAACTGAAACTACAATTTCAGACGAAGCCTGTGAGCGTACGGTTATGTTTAAAAATTATTATAC
>JBLHOX010000110.1:0-8609 GCA_047623725.1 Dokdonia sp.
AGGTAAGGCTTACGTCACAATTAGGACATTGCGGAGCATGCCCACAGGTTTTACATTCTAATACAGGAGAAAAGCCTCTCCTATTCTGGAATAAAATAACTTGTTCACCTAGAGCCAATGCGTCTGTAATTGCTCTCAATAAGACATCGCTAAAATGTCCTGTCATTTCTCTCTTGCGTTGTTTTTCTTTAATATCTACAAGATTGATTTCTGGCATCAAAATATCGCCATGTCTATGTCCTAGATATACATAGCCATATTTTCCTTGTTTTGCATTATATACCGTCTCTACACTAGGCGTTGCCGAACCTAAGATCACTTTTGCCTTAAACATATATCCTAATACTATGGCAGTATCTCTTGCGTGATATCGTGGTGCTGGATCGTATTGTTTAAAACTACTCTCGTGTTCTTCATCGACGATAACTAAATCTAGATTATGAAACGGAAGCAACATCGCACTACGAGCACCAATGATAATTTGTGCTTTTGGTGCATTATGAAGTACATTGTTCCAAACTTCTACTCGTTCATGTACAGAGTATTTAGAATGATAAACTGCTACTTTCTCTCCAAAGTAATTTTGCAATCGACCAATTAACTGAGTGGTTAATGCGATCTCTGGGAGTAAGTATAAAACCTGTTTTCCTGTATGGAGTAGTTCTTCGATTAAGGATACATATATTTCTGTTTTCCCAGAAGCTGTAACGCCATGAAGTAAGCATACGTTATGTGTTTCAAAGCTTTCTTTTATCTGACTGAGTGATGTTTCTTGATACGCATTTAGTGTTTTTATCTCATTGGTTTCTCCTTCAAATTCTATGCGATCTTTTCGTTTTTGATAGGCTTCAAAGATACCTTTTGAGATAAGCGATTTTAACTGTGAGGACGTTGCATTTGCTGCTTTTTGCAATGCTATTGTAGTGATGGGTTTATTGGTTTTCGCTTTAAGCGAAAAAAAAGAAAGTAACACCTCTCGTTGTTTAGGTGCTCTTGATAAGGTATCCAGCAACTCAGCAAATGCCGTTTCATCTTTATAATCAGGATGCAATTGAACAAAAGTAACCAGTTTAGGCTTGTATTGCTCATACACTTCTTCTTGTACAGAGATGGCGCCTTTATCTAATAATTTCTTAATGGTAGGCAATACTTTGCGTTTGCCTAGAATATCCATCACCTCTTGTATCTTGATGACAGATTGATGCTGAAGCGCTTCATAGATCAAAAACTCATCATCTAGCAGTTCATTATCTTGAAGGACCACTTCTGGCTGTAACTTAATAATGGTCTCGCTCTCCAGTAAAAAGGCACTGGGAAGAGAAGCTCGCATCACTTCTCCTTCTGTACACATATAATAGGTAGCTATCCAAGCCCATAACTCAAATTGTTTTTGAGTGACAATAGGCGTCTCATCAAGAATGTGCTCTATTTCTTTAGCTTCGTATAGTGTAGGAGGTTCTGTATGTATTTTTTTTACTAATGCAGCATAGACTTTTGATTTCCCAAAAGGAACTGCTACCCGCATTCCAGGCTGCAAAAACTCTGCTTCAGCTTCTGTAATACTATACGTAAAAGCTTTTTCTACAGGAATTGGGAGTATAACGTCTATAAAGTATGGCATCCAATCTTAAAATATAAACGAAAATACAAAGTAAGTAAGATCATCGCATCGTATCTGGATGAGATTTATAAACAAAGTATGAGATAGCACTAAAAAAGGGAAGCTACCCGAAAGTTGCTTCCCTTATAAATATTCAATCTATTGGTTGAATTAATACTATGATTAGTTTCTACTTGGAAACACTCCTTGTAGTGCTATGATATAGTGTACACCTAAAAATGGTTGTATGTTACTGTATGGTTGTTGTCCTCCTTGCATACCTATGGTAGTAGCAGTAGTCACTGCTGCATCATTTAATTTACTTCCAGCAGCAGCTGCAGCACTGTATACCTGCCCATTACCTAAGAAGTTTCCATCTGGCTCATCCTCATTATTATTATCTCCTACTTGTACATTTGTCGTAGACGTCGCTGTGTGATTATGAGAAGGTAAGTTCATTATAGTAAGATGAACCTGCTCACTTCCTCCTCTTTGCCCTAAACGGTACGTACTTAGTCCAGGACCAGTTCCTGGATGAATAGCCGCTCTACCTCTTAAATCTGGCAATGCAAACGTTGTTCTACCGTCACCACCATACGTAGTTCCTAATATTGAAAATAAAGCTGTGTTTTGGCTTATAGCTAATAATTGACCATCGCAATATGCCCAAGTTCTTGGCGCGAAATTTCCTGCAAATAATTTAATTTCTCCTAAAAATGGATCCATAATATATTGTTTTTGTATGTTGTTAGTAAATTGATTTAAATAGTATATTAATTTCTAGAAGGATACGATCCAAATAGCGCTATAATATAATTAGCAGTTCCGAAAGGTTCCGTAATTGGAAAGCTTTGACCACTACCGGTATCAGACATCGTGTTAGCAGTTGTTACTGCGCCACCATTAAGTAGACTTCCAGCAGCAGGAGCTGCACTGTATATCTGCCCATTACCTAAGAAATTCCCATCTGGTTCATCCTCATTATTGTTATCTCCCACGTGTCCTGTTGTATCACTTGCTGCAAAGTGATTGTGCGTAGGCATTTGTGCAATAGTAAGAGTGTGATCTTCTACTCCTCCTCTTTGTCCTAGTCTGTATGTAGATAGCCCTGGACCATGACCAGGATGGATAGGTACTCTACCCCTTAAATCAGGTAATGCAAAGGTAGTTCTGCCATCACCACCATACGTGGTACCTAGGATAGAGAACAAGGCAGTATTTGAAGAAATAGCCAACAGTTGCCCATTACAAAAGGCCCAACTTCTGGGTGCAAAATTACCTCCAAACATAACAACTTCGCCAATAAATGGATTCATAATTGTGTGTTTTTAGTGTTAGTTAATAATTATTTTCTCTGTCAATTTAGTGAAAAAAATTGCCAATTTTCAAATCTAAAACTTCTATCCAAAAAAAAAACCCGTAGAAATACGGGTTTTTTTAAAAAACAATTATTTTACTAGTACTATTTCACACGTATCCAGTTTTGTGTTCTATAAAAAATAGTAATGTAACCCCTTAAGTGCAATATAGATGGGTCATCTTCATCCAACCATATTTTTGTTTTATATTTTTTTCCATTTTCAGGATCAAAAACAGTTCCTCCAGAATACGCCCCATCATTTTCTTTAAGGTCTTTAATAATTTCTAATCCAATGATAGGTGCATTTCTCTCTTCCCCATCACAAAGGTTACAAATTTCATCTTAACGTGCCACATCTGTAATAGCAATCACTCTTCCAAAAACCTTATCTCCTTTTTTATAAATCTCTACCGTAGATTTTACTTCTCCAGTCTCATCATCTATTGTTTTCCATTCTCCAAAAATAGTGTCTTGCTGAGCAAAGCCCTGTACAGCTATAAATAGAAATATGATGTATAATGTGGTTTGTCTAATTTTCATCTATTTAAAAATTCACAAGTTCTACAAAAAAAATAGCGGCAGACCTAAGTCTACCGCTATATCATATAATAATAAGTATTAATTGTTTCCTAACATCGCTTCTTTAAGATCGTCGTCTGCTGGATCTTCTCCTAACCAGATTCCAAAAAGTGCAATTTTAAAGTCCATTCCTTCAATCACACCTACTTTAGTTCCATTTTTGTAAACTACAGACCCTTCTCCTTTGATATAGGCAATATCAAATACATTGGTCTTTTCTATCTTATCACTAAAGAAACTTTTAAATTTCTCTATTCGGTCTGCTAATGGAGCAATATTATCATCTGTAGAGGCTTCAAATCCATCATCTACAGCACTTTTCATTTTTTTACTAGAAACGAGCTTAGAAACAATATCTAACTTCATAACCATTGTTTCATCTGCATTGATGATGCGTTGCGCATCACTGCTTTTAGACTGAAGGTATAATCCTCCTGCATAGAGATCAAATACTATTTTCTCTCTCATTCCTGCTCCATTAAGCACAAGGTCTGCACCTTCCATCGTTATTTCATTAGGGAGTGTTGCATCTCCTACTTGCGTTTGCGCGTTTGTAAATCCAATACTAAAAACTGCCACTAAGGCTAACATAAAATTTCTCATAGTTTATTTATTGAGGGTTTTGATTCATTTTTAATTTTTGTAATGCTGCATTTAATTCAAATCCAAGTAATAATAGATTTGAATTTAGCCAAATATATAACATCATGATTAAAAGAGCACCTATAGAGCCATACAACTCATTATAATTGGAAAAATTATCGATATAAATACCAAAAAGATAGGTGGTAAGCATAAATAGTATAGTTGTCATAAGTGCACCTGGAGAGAAAAACTTACTAGTTTTCCCTTGTTTTGTTCCAAAATAATACAATGTTGCTACAGCTGTATATATCATACTCACAAAAAATATATAACTACCTATAGAAACCAAAGTAACATCAGTACTATCACTTACCATATCTCGATCTCTTAAGATATTCAGTACATATTCAAAATATATTAATACTGTTATTGTAGTAACCAACAACAATGCCAAAACAATAGCAACCCCGAGCGCAATAGAATATTGCCTAAAAAAACTTCGATTTATGTAGACATTAAAAGATCCTTCAAAGCCACTGAATATAGCATTAACACCATTGGTCATTAAGATTAATGCAAATATCGCCCCAAAAGACAATAAGCCAGTTCTTGGGTTTTGTATAATATCATCAAACACAGGTTGAAAAAACACTAATGACTGTCTTGGTATCAGATCATAGATAAATCCCATAAATTTATTTTGAAAATCTGGTACTGGAATAATAGGGATAAGATTCAATAAAAAAAGTAAGGCTGGAAATATGGCCATAAAAAAACTATATGCTATAGATCCTGCTCTTGCAGAGAGCGTACCTCGAACAATTCCTGTAAGATATGTTTTAATAAGGTGATATATAGTCATTCCTTTAAATCCCGGAAGGACTACTTTTTTAAGGAAGTGTATACAAAACCTAAAAATAGCAAAACGCTCTAGTTTATTTTCTAGCGAAGGTTCCATTATACAGCTTTCAAGCTTAAATCAAGATTATATACCGAGTGCGTTAATGCGCCACTAGAGATATAGTCTACACCGCACAAAGCATATTCACGTATCGTCTCTTCATTGATTCCTCCCGATGATTCTGTAAGACACAAATCACCTATACGACGTACCGCCTCTTTGGTATCTTCATAATTAAAATTATCTATAAGGATGCGATACACATCTTTATGACTCTCTAAAATCTCATCAATCTCGGCTAGGTTACGAGCCTCTACAATAATTTTTAAATCGCGTTTGGTTTCTTTAAGATAGGTTACTGTTTTCTGGATGGCTTGTGTAATACCACCTGCAAAATCAATATGGTTATCTTTAAGCATAATCATATCATAAAGTGCAAATCGATGGTTTTCTCCGCCTCCTATTTTTACGGCCCATTTTTCAAGAGCACGTATACCAGGCGTCGTTTTACGAGTATCTAATATCTGTGTCTTAGTACCATCTAGTAAGTTAACAAAAAAAGCAGTTTTGGTTGCGATAGCACTCATACGCTGCATGGCATTAAGCACGAGACGTTCAGCTTTAAGAATAGATTGTGAAGGTCCAGAAACATAAAATGCGATATCGCCATATTGCACGCGACTTCCATCTGGGATACGTTCTTCTATTTCCAGTAAAGGATCTACGTAGGCAAATACCGCTTTCGCGAAAGCTACCCCAGCAAGAATCCCTTTATCTTTTACTAACAATTTTGCCTTACCCAAAGCCTCTACTGGAATACAGGCTAGCGAACTGTGATCACCATCTCCTACATCTTCACGTATGGCATTAGCAATAATACCTTCTACCTCTTGATCAAATTGCGCTTGAGAAATCATATATATAATCTAGTTTATGTAAAAATAAGAAAAGCCAAACGAATTACGAATAATGAAATACGAAATACGAAACTTATAAAGCCATTTAATCGAATTGAATATGAAACCAACAAACTCATAAACTTTGAAACTTTGAAACTTTGAAACTTGAAACTTGAAACTTGAAACTAATTGCTTAATAATAAAGATCAGTCACTTTCATAACAAGAATTAGTATTTTTACCCTATGAACATCAAACTACTCTGTATAGGAAAAACAGACGACAAACGTTTACTCGCTCTTATTGAAGAATATAGTAAACGTTTGAATCATTATATCAAATTTTCTATTGAGATTATCCCTGATATTAAGAATGTAAAAAACCTCAGCGAAGCACAACAAAAAGAAAAAGAAGGACAGCTTATTCTTTCTAAAGTAGGATCCCAAGATCATTTGATTCTTCTGGATGAAAACGGAAAAGAAATGGATAGCGTAGGGTTTTCTCAGTTTTTGCAAAAGAAAATGAATGGAGGTTATAAAACATTGGTGCTTGTAATAGGAGGTCCTTATGGATTTTCTGATACTGTGTATAAAGCATCTCAAGGTAAAATTGCTTTATCGCAAATGACATTTAGCCACCAGATGGTACGCCTCTTTATCACAGAACAATTATATAGAGGTTTTACAATTCTTAAAGGCGAGCCTTACCATCATCGTTAATTCAGCATCACTGTAATAAAAATAGCTTACCTCTATATCTAGGGGTGGTTGTTTATTTAAAAATGTAATTTTCTATACATTTTTAAAATAAACGTTCCGTTACATGAATTACTTAAAGGAGAACCATATCATCACCAGTAATCATTAATTAACAATAATTCTAGATATACTCTTCTGTTTCCGTTGTGGTTGTTTATTTAAAAATGTAATTTTCTATACATTTTTAAATAAACGTTCCGTTACATGAATTCCTAAAAGGAGAATCGCATCATCATAGATAATGAATACTATGTACTTGGTATCAAAATCTAAAGTAACACTACCTCAAAGGTGTTTGTGAATTTTATACATCTAGAATAGTGTTTTCAGAAAGGTTTCCTAGATATACTACTTGAGTACTGTGATATTCTGGATACGTATTCTTTTTTCAAGAACTTCCTTTGTAATAGCTACTCTCTATTTTCAAATAGCAAAACTTATAATAAACAATACTAAAAAAACAGCAATGATAAAAAGTCGTAGTGAAGAAAAATAGTGGTTAGCTTTCATAATTGAATATATATTATATACTATGATACAAATCTACTATGGAAAAGGCAAATTTTTACACGTAATTTTACGGTAAAACCATAACTATGTTTAAAAATGTGTTTATACGAAATGCTAAATCAAAATAGGTATACCCAAAAATGGCAACACTTTAATAGCAAGTGCCTTAGTATGCCTCTCTTTAGATGTGTTTATAATTAAAAATAGTAGTTTAGGAAGGTCTTACTATATGTCACCACGTAAAACTACCTGTTTTTAAAAAAAATGTTTTTTTATCAGTCAATTTTAGCGAACTTGGAGACTTATTAACCAAAAACCTCTAAACTCATGAGTACAATTAATGATGACTTGATTACCATCTGTGAAGCAAAGACATGGACAGAAAAATGGCAAACAGAAAACCCTAATCATTGTAAAGCCTTTTTAGTACCGATTCAAGACCTATTAGGAACCTTGTCTGAAATGGGAATTATTAAAATCGATGATGGTGAAATTTCTGGAAAATTTGACGAAACGAAAGATGAAATGATTCGCTCTTATCTTTCAATTAATCCAGATGAAGTAAAAAATCCTGGAAAAGGTGAAAAATTATTACTTGTTGGGACAGTAAATACAGGTAAAGAAGACGGAAATGGAAACATTGTTTATCAAGATATTGTAGCAGAAGAAAAATCGGGCGAAGAAGCTCAAGTTACATACCCTAGCGGTGTAACTCTTGATGGCAGTGGAGTCTTTGATGTAACTAGACCTTGCCCTAATCAATGCGACCCTAATAGTCCATTAGATCACTCAAAATAATTAACTTAAAAGAGCACAACGTGTAATGACAATTAAAGTTCTAGATGATATTTTTCAGTATTTAGGTATACTTCTATTATTTTTAAATGTCATATTATACACAAAAAGCCATAATCGCTATAAAGCGATTATGGCTTATAAATTTATACTTATATATTTAATTATTAGCTTAATATCATCAGTATCTACAGAATATTTATATACAAAGAAAGAGCCTAATATTTATATTACTCATTTATTCTTTACTTCTCAATTTATACTTTTATCCCTTTTTTATTTAGAGTTATTCAAAAAAAAACAAAAAAAACTCGTCAAGATTATATTTATAATTACACTTATCCTCTTGGCTACACAATATTTAGATCCAAAAAATCTGATAGAATATAATGTATTAGAAATTTTTATAACATCATTACCACTCATACTTTATTCTATAATTCACCTTTATAATTCATTAGTAAAAAAGGGTAAATTCATGTATATAAATGCTGGCATTTTAATTTATTTATCCTCTAGTAGTTTAATATTCTTTCTTGGCAATTATTTAAAAAAAATAGATCAAGATGTAGCAAATAATATATGGCTTTTATTAAAAGTCATGTATGCTTTTTATTTAATTT
>JBLHOX010000111.1:0-8593 GCA_047623725.1 Dokdonia sp.
CTATCTTTAGCTAATAAAACATACCTTTTGGTTACTTTTAATAATGATAAAGCACATGTGTATCAATTACAAAAATAAACACACGATGAATAAAGCAATATCCCGTTATCTTGGAGTATTCTTACTTGTTCTTTCTTTTACAGCTTGTGAAGAAAAACCAGTAGAACCAATTGTGATTACTTCAGAAGATTTTCACACCTCTGTCAACAACGTCACTCAAGTGATGATTCATGATATATTTTCGCCTCCGCAAGCGAGTCGAATTTATGCCTACCCAAATGTAGCTGCTTATGAGATTCTTTCGATTACGAACTCTGAGTATAACTCGCTAGCGACACAACTTACCGATTTCACTTCGATCCCTGAGCCTACGACAACTGAAAACTTAAACTATGAGCTTGCAGCACTTGTTGCTCATATTGATTTAAGTAGACGTTTGGTATTTTCTGAAGATAAGATCACTCCTTTTAGAGATAGTTTATATCAACTATGGAATACTAAAAATCCAATAGTCTATACCACTTCAAAAACCTATGGACTTGCCGTAGCAGAGCATGTAGCCGCTTGGATGGATAAAGATTTGTATAAGGAAACGCGTACCATGCCTAAGTTTTCTATCGTAACAGACGATCCTTCAAGATGGCAACCTACTCCTCCTGCCTATGCAGATGGTATCGAACCACATTGGAATAAAATACGCCCTTTTGTGATTGACTCGGCAGCACAATTTAAGCCTGTAGCGCCACCAGAATTTTCGATGGACAAAGGATCAGACTTTTATAAAGAACTTAAAGAAGTATATGACCTAAGCGAAAGCATTACTGAAAAAGGAGACGATGCCGAAGAGATTGCAATTGCGCAGTTTTGGGATTGTAATCCGTATGTTTCTGTCTCTCGCGGACACCTTATGTTTGCTACCAAAAAAATTACACCAGGTGCACACTGGATTGGGATTGCAAAAATTGCCTCTAGAAATGCAGGACATGATGCCATGCAAACCATGTATACCTACACCAAAACATCTATCGCCATTGCCGATGCTTTTATAAGCTGTTGGGATGAGAAATACCGTAGTAACTTGGTACGACCAGAGACACTTATTAATGAGCATTTTGATGATAGCTGGCAACCTATTTTACAAACCCCTCCATTCCCAGAATATGTAAGTGGACATTCTGTAGTATCAGGAGCGGCTGCAGAAGCGCTGACTAGTATTTTTGGTGATGGGTTCTATTTTATAGATGATACCGAATTGCCTTTTGGATTGCCTGTACGAAGTTTTTCTTCCTTTAGAAATGCTGCTAATGAGGCTGCCGTAAGCAGACTTTATGGAGGGATTCATTACCGAGCTGCCGTAGATAATGGTCTGGTACAAGGAAAGGATATTGGTCGGTTTGTCAATGCTACTCTAAAAATGAAAATAAATTAAAAGATATTAAACCATAGATCCCGCTAGATACTGAAACAAGTTCAGTAAACAGCGGGATTAGTTCAACTAACTATTTTGTATACGTCTTTCTGACTTTACAAAACAGTGTTTCACTAATTAAAAGATTCATGAAAAAGATAGTACGCCTATTACTATTGATTGCCATTGTTGCAGCTGCTTGGTATTTGTTTATAAAACCCTACGATTATGTCGTACGTTTTCCTGTAAAAACCACTGTAGGCACTATTAATCAATCTATCAAGTCTTGGTATGCGGGAATAGAAGGCACACAAATTACAGATCAATCTAAGCTTGATGAACTCACACAGCAATTTAATTTTGGAGATTCTATACATACCTATACTTGGAAAATAGAAGCCATCACTGACTCGACGTCTCAAGTAAAAGTATATGTAAAAGACAACGACCATAGTCTAGCCAATAAACTAGCGATCCCGTTTTCAAAAACAGCGATTGAGAAACGTTCTGAAGCTACTGTCAAAGAGTTTTATGATGTTCTTAATTCGCATATAAAGAAGTTTAAAGTCACGATTAACGGAGAAGACACTACAAGATCCACTTATGTTGCTTATACACCTCTCAAAGGAGAACAAACTGAAAAAGCAAAAGGGATGATGTACAATTATACATTATTGACACAAATCATGCTTAAAGGAAATGTAGAACTTAATGGGACTCCTTTTATTGAAGTGACCAACTGGAATACAAAGACCGATAGTCTATCGTATAACTTCTGTTTCCCGATTAAAAAGAGTGATAGCTTACCAGGACATCCAGACATTAAGTATAAACAATACCATGCGCAAAAGGCTCTCAAAGCCACCTATAACGGTAATTATATTACTTCGGATCGCGCTTGGTATGCACTAAAAGGATATGCAGAGAGTCATAACATCCCCATAGACCTCACTCCTGTTGAAGTGTTTTACAACAACCCAAATATGGGAGGTGATGAGTTACAATGGAAAGCTGAGATTTTTATGCCTATCAAAGAGAAATAAAAGAATATAGATCGATGTCCAAACTATTCTTAGATCAAAATTATAAAGGTATAGATTATACAGCCACAGGTTTCCCTGCAGGAGAATATGACAACTGTACTTTTACTGAGTGTTTGTTTCCTAAACTTCATCTTTCTAATACCACGTTTCTAGAATGTACGTTTACCGACTGTAATTTCACCAATGCTAAGTTTGGTGGGACTACACTAAACGATGTCGTTTTTAAAGGATGTAAAATGGTGGGTGTAGACTTAAGTGTTTGCAATGATTTTATGCTTTCTGTACAGCTAGATGATTGCGTATTGGATCTTGCAAATTGCTATCAACTCCGTCTCACAAAAACCCTTTTTAAAGACTGCTCTCTCAAAGAAACTGATTTTACAGAATGTAATCTATCACAAGCTATATTTACAAACTGTGATCTTAAAGGAGCCACTTTTGATCGCACCGATCTTCAAAAAACAGATTTTAGGACAGCACAGAATTACACCATAGACCTAGATCTCAATAAGGTAAAAGGTGCACAATTTTCTAAGGAAGATGTACAAGGATTACTGACGAAGTACGGAGTGAAGATTTCTTAAAGGAGGTTTGTTTTTTATGCTTTCGCGAAAGCGTGCATTAGATACTGCATCTTATTTTGCGATGACTTACACACTTGATATCGAGTTAGAATTTAGAAGTAACCACGTCATTGCATTCTTGTTGTTTCAGTTTACATGGGTAGTAACTAAGGCTCATTTTTAAGCTTTTTTGAGTATGTCAAAGTTAGTCTTGGCTACGTGTCGATATGTAGTTTAAAATATCTGATCTGTGATACTTACGAAGCTACTGAAATGTCATAATAATTGTGAATAAATTTTGGATAGCCATCTCTAGTTTTTCAAAAAGAAAACATATTCAAGGTTTTGTAAATCATGACTCTATATTTTAAAATATCGAGATACTTATCTTGTAATCTTTACAAAAACGTTGGATATTTGAAGTGTTCAGAACAAGAAGATTCTCTATCAGAAATTTCAAAAAAGAAAGTGTCACTATTATATTTACTTTATAAATTTTTAATTATGAAAACAAAAATTAGTACAGTGCTATTTTTTATAGCATTATTTGCGAGTATACAAATTCAGGCACAGCAAAAGCTTATAGTAGCTAATCCACTAAATTGCCCATATACTATTAAGGCTTTTATAGCTCCGACAGGAACTTGTCCTTCTTCTCCAACTTCGACAATCTCGTTTACCGTACCTGCATTATTTAACGGTGTTATTGGCACAACAAATTCAGGAGATTGGTTTGTGGGAGTACAATTTGCGCCTGGAATTAATTTGTCTGATTGTTCTAACTTCTCTAATACAGGTTCCTATACGAACTTGTGTGGGCAAGTTATTAATGGTTTCTTCTATCATAATTCTCTCGATGGTGTTCTAGAGATTTCGCAGTAATTTAGCTACTAAATAATATTCTTCAAGTATTTACAATACTTGAAGAGAAGAATAGAAACAGTATGAATTAATCATACTGTTTCTTTGTTTGAAATATAAAATGCAAAAACATGCATACGCAATAGGACGAGACACTCTATATGGCACCCGTCACAGACGAGCGTTAATAGAGGTGCTACTGTTGAGTAATTATCTTTCTTTAAGTAACTTAATTACATCCATTTGCCCTCTACTATCCATTATTTTTAGAAAGTACACACCAGGTATATATGAAGACATGTCTACCGTAACAGTATTGCTGTCTTTGGCTTGAACATTTACAGACTTTAGTAACGATCTTCCCAAATTGTCATATAATCTTATATCAGTATTTGACATATCAAGATTCTTATTTGTTGTAATATGTACGATATCTGTAACTGGATTTGGACTGGCGATAACCTGAAAATCACTAGAGAAATCTTGAATTCCTAACGTAATATCATCTATTCTTCTTATGTTACCTTCTCCGCTAAACTCTGATATAAACAGTGCATCTTCTGTCTCATTATAGATAATCCCATTGGGAGTATTAAATGTTGCTTCAGACAATGATCCATCTTGATTCCCTTGATCACTTCCTGCAAATACAAAAAAATCATCTTCTCCATCTGGATTAACCGAATAAATCTGATGTCCTCCAAAGTTAGTACCGTAAATTCTACCATCTACATAAACAATAAATCCTAAAGCATCATTGCCACCCGTAGCTCCACCATCAGGTATGGTTGCTATAAAAATAGCATCATCACCTACCAACTTATAAATCTCTCTCCCTGTAAAATTTCCAACATATAATACCCCATCTTCATCATACGTTAGTCCTACAGGCGCATTAAGCGGCGCTCCTTGGTATATTTCTGTAATGGTACCGTCTGCATCAAGTCTATTTACACTATTATTGGATACGTTTGTAAAAATCATAGCATCTCCTTCAAACGCTCTTGTGAGACCTGAAGGCAGTCCATTTATAGTAAATGATTCGAGCAAATTCCCATTGGAATCATACTTATTGATACGACTAGCACTAAACTCTGACAGAAATAAATTTCCGTCATCATCAAACGCCAATCCATTGGGATTTTCAAGCCCTGTAATAAAAGGAGTTGCTACACCATCTGGTGTTATTTTATAAACTGTAGTTCCAATAAAATTAGATCCATACAGGTTTCCGTCTGCATCAAAGACCATTGAGTCATCTACATCTACTGATGGGGCATCAAAATACGTTGTTACATTTTGAGCAAAAAGACAGTTTCCAAAAAGAAATAAAAGTACATATTTAAACATATTGTTTTGAATTTAAGGATATGGTTAATATTCAGTTTCCTAGCAAAAGGATTTGTATTTTACATACACAAATCCTTTCTTTTCCAAAACTATAGTATCATTAGAAAAATAAAAAAAGGAGTTTCTTCCAATTTATAAATTGGAAGAAATATCATCAAAGAGATCTTATACAAGCTCGATTTTTCTCTTGATATAATAAGAAGGGGTCAATCCAGTATATTTCTTAAACGCTTTATAGAAAGCAGAGTTAGAACTAAAACCAGATTTATCTGCAATATACTCAATGGTGAGATTTCTATAAGTCGAATCTGCCTCTAGACATTTTAAGGTATAAGAAATACGAAGTTCATTTAAAAAATTTGCAAACGATTTTCCATGTGATTCATTAATCAATTTAGAAAGATATGAGGTGTTCGTATCCATCAATTTTGACATATTTGATAAGGACATCTCTTTATCTAAATAAAAGTTTTTAGAAATCAATAACGTTATACTATCAAGTAATTCTTGTTTTTTATCAGCTTGTATCGTTGTTGCTTCTTTTTCCCTTTTCCATTCTGTATTATTGGCCAAAGTATGTATCTCAAGGGTTTTTAGCTTTTTGGCAAGTTGGACATTTTTTTGATAGAGCAGTTCATCTTGTTTTTTCTGGCGTATATATAATCGCCATACTAATCCCATTAATATCGTAACAACTAGTAATGATATTGTTATTAATGTAAGGCGGTTCTTTTGTTCTTTTATAATCTCTTTATTATAATTATCCTTTGCGCTTAAAGCTTCTATTTCTAATTGTTTCTTATCAGATTCATAACGCTCTGTTATTTCAAATACTTCTTGTTGCATACGTAATGCATCTAGAGAATCTTTAAGATGCAGGTAGATCTCATTCTCTTTTATAGCCTTTTGATAGTGTCCAAGTTTTGCGTACGCATCACTTAAATTTTTATGAACTATTGCCTGATCTATTTCTATGTTTTTTGCTTTTAGTGCTTTTTCAAAAAAAGGTATGGCCTTTTCATATTTTTTAGAGATTATATACCCTTCTCCCATCACATTATTGAGTCCGTCTATATGACAATCCATATTATTACGTAATCCTTGTTGCGCATAATACACGGTACTATCTCCATTTTTAAGTTTAAGTTGGTACTCACTGAGTGCTAAATAATACGTAGGGATATATAATTGCAAACTGTTTTCTTGAGCAATTTTCAAAGCATCCTTCACTCTAGCAATAGCCTTATCTATTTGTTTATCTTGATTATAGACACTGGCCTTGTAGTAGGTAATAGTACTTTTACATTCAGGATCATTACAATATGCTATGGCTTTGTTATACATTGTAATTGATGTATCAAAGTTACCTAGCAACTTATGTATGATAGCAATATTTATATAGGTATGTACAAACATCAAACTATCTTCTTTCTTTAAACTTTTATAAGAACTCAATATAGTCTCAGCTTCTATAGAGTGGCGTAGTGATTCTTTATAGGATTGTTGGTACGTTAAAATGCGACTATACAGTAATCTTGTCTTTATTTTTATAGAATCACTAATTTGATTAGTTAAGATATTTGATTCCAAATATGGTTTTGCATCATTGGGTCTTGCTTGCCAAAATAAAATAGTTGCTTTATTAATATGTGCTATTGCTAATAAATCTGGGGTATCTCCATTACTTACATATCTGATAGCTCTTTCTACATACTTATTTGCGCTATCAAATTGTTTTTGTGATCCATAATTTTCTGACCATTTAATGTAATTGTAAAATTCCTGATGTTCCTTAGTTTTTGTCTTCGTTTGGCAAAAACCATCATTTGGAAATACAAATGCAATACTTACAAATAAAAAGAAAAGCAATTTACAATTGGATGCATTCATAGATTTGAGGAACTTTTAAGCAGCACGTAAAATTCTGAGAAATCAATATCATCTTACGTTGATTTATAAATAAGGAGAGGCTGTCTTTGGTATTCGCTTTCGCGAAAGCATAATTATAGCTTGACATAAGTCATTATTGTAAAGCATACTTTCTTATTCTATATTCTTAAAACAATAGTAAGTAAACTACTTTAAAAAAGAGATAACACCGATAATTTCTACCCATTTTAAACGATCATACATACGCTATATCGATCAAAACACATACATAAGACATTATCAATCTATTAACCAACGATATATGGTACTGGACTCCCTATATCTGATAAAAAGAGAATAGAGATATCATAACAGTTTTGGAAGATTTTTATAATCACCTCTAGTTTCTCAATAAAAATAGCTCGTGATACACAAAACCAATACTCTAGATTTTAAAATAACGAGATACTTGCCTTGTAGTATCTATGAAAATGTTGAATATTTGAAGTGTTCAAAACAACGATACTCTTTAATTAGAAAATGAACTACCCCGAGGCAGAGCCATCGAGGTATCAAGCGGAAAAAACTTATTTTTAGTTTTATGAAAACTATCCGTTTTCAAACTTTCCTCTTTGACCCCGAGGTAGAACCTCGAGGAATTCTATAGATTAAAAAAAAACGAAAATTATTATAATCATCACCAAAGAAACTTATCTCTTTCTTCATCGTATTAAATATGATAGTGCGCTTTCTGAAATTAAGATTGTAGAAATTCTTGTGAAATGAATGACTGGATGCAAAAAAATATTTTTTATAAGTAACGAACTTAAATTTTCTGAACTTACTAGTAAGTTCAAATCTAATTCACATAATTTATTCAAATGCACAGGTTAAATTAATTATTGCCCTTAACTAAATTCAAACCTATTCTTAGTATGAAAAATCTTTACACTTTTTTAGCTTTTTATCTTATTTGCACTTTATTCAGTCTACACTCTCAGACGATAAGCAATCTATCTTTTGATGGCTTAAACGATTACATTGAAGCTCCGAGTACAGCACTTGACATCATCGGAAATCAAGATTTTACATTTGAAGCTTGGGTCAGAGGTGACGAATCATCACAAACGACTCATCCCACAATCTTTTCTAACAGACCCACTTCCGCAAGTGGTTGTATCTTCTTCTTTCATGACATACACAGTGATTCAATTTATAAAATGTTGTGTGTGCAATTAAATGGTGTCAATTACATACTCTTTAATAATGGCACCTACAATGGTAGCTTATTGGATGGTGAGTGTCATCACGTAGCGATTACAAAACAAGGTAATCTAATCTCTTTTTATGCAGATGGAGCTTTTATAGGAACACGTGGATACTTCGGTTCGATTTGTGCCAGTGATTTCGGAGTTATGATGCCAGTGATTTCGGATCAAACTGTGCCAATTTTCACGTTTTGATTTGTGCCAGTTGATTTCTGACATTTATTTAAACGG
>JBLHOX010000112.1:0-8545 GCA_047623725.1 Dokdonia sp.
TGGATCAGGAGTATAGGTCACTGTGCCATCAGGGTTGATTGTCACTGTTCCATTGGCTGGGTCTGTAACATCAGTTACCTCTACCATACTTGTTGGATCAAATCCATCATTGTCCAATACAGCAATATCCACTGGGGTATCCTCTGGGGTACTTGCCGTATCATCCATCACATCATCCACTGGAGTCACAACTACTACTACCGTAGCAGTCTCTGTTGTGGTACTTCCATCTGGATTGGTAATCGTTACGGTATAATCAAAAGTATCCGTCCCATTAAAATCTGGATCAGGAGTATAGGTCACTGTGCCATCAGGGTTGATTGTCACTGTTCCATTGGCTGGGTCTGTAACATCAGTTACCTCTACCATACTTGTTGGATCAAATCCATCATTGTCCAATACAGCAATACCTACTGGGGTATCCTCTGGGGTACTTGCCGTATCATCCATCACAGTATTTGTTCCACATATTTCAAATCCTAAAGTAGATGTAAGAATACACTCAAATGACGTCCCAGAACCCGATGTTAAACCTCCAGTACTGTCTTCGGTGATATGTCCTGAAAAACAAATAGAACCCGTTCCTGCTGTGTTAAAGAATGTAATAGCATGCCCCCCCAAGCTTAAGGACACAGGATTATCCGTACCTTGAATAAATGATGGTGGAATCATCGGATCTTGAATCAAATCTACAGTGCCCGGAAAACCAAGCCCTGTAAGACCACTCCCTATATCGTTATCTCCCCAAGCATATAGAAGATTAGTACTTCCAGGCGTTAGACCTGGTGTTATTACTGCAGCCCCAGAATATTCTTCCGTGGTATGGGTCGTTTCTAATACAAGTACATTTTCAAAATCATTACCTGCTCCGTCCTGAACAGCTGTCCACGTATTAACAACTCCTGTCCCTGTAGTTATTATTTCACCTACTGTATTATGTCCTACTCCATATACCCTTGCATCTGCCCCTAACACCAATAAACCGGAATCTCCATTTGGGTTGGTCTCAGAATCGGAGAATATAGCTCCTATAGATTGTATAGGCAACGCTACTGCTGGCGGCATTATCATTGGAGTCGCAAAATCTAAATCAACCAAACCTACTCCATCTCCTAGTTCTATCTCATCTCCCCAAGCAAATAATTGCCCAGTGTTGGTTATTGCATACGCTCCAACAAATACCCCTGAAACATCTACTACTCCTGTTAAAGGAACTCCTGAAGAAGTTTCTACTTGATGCCATATATTTGAGTTCGTACTATTGGTACCGTTTGGTGCTGTAAATCCATTTGTAGCCACCCATACTTCTCCTGGATCTACCACGACAAACAAAGCATCAGAGCTGGCATGCAATTGTATAATGTCTGCAGGATCAAAAGGCAAGAGCCCTCCAGCAGGATTTTCAATAACTTGAAAAGCATCTCCAGATGTAAAAGCAAGACCAACAACCTCACCTTCATCTCCCCAAACATACAAACCGTCTGTAGTGGCTAAAAATGCTTGCCCTCCAGAATTACCAGAAACTGCTGCATGAATAGGAGTTCCTGTAAAAGTATAACCGTTGCTCGGTATAATTGCTGTTACTCCGTTAGTATTAGCCCCAGTTGAATCCATATCTTCTCCAAACGTAACAAAGCCGCCATTGACTTTTACAATACTTTGGTGGTATGATGTCATTACAACATCATCTGCTGGATCAAAAATGCCCTCTGATGTAATAGTAGGGCAATCTTGAGCTATAGCACTTTGAAATGCAAATAAAACAAGTAAAGTAAATACGGGTAAGCTAGTTAAATACTTTATTGAGAATCGAGTATTGATTTTCATACGCTTCTTCTTTAAATACCTGAACAAGTCAGGCATGTATTGTTTTGAGGGTGAGTGAGTCTATATGTACGGTATGAAAGACCTAATAGTTTTTCAGTCTGCACATTAGTCTTGATCGTTTTATTAAAAAAATAGAATGCAGACTGCGTCATCACAACAAATAAATGGTTGCGTACGTACAGAGAAAATTGGTATACATAAGAAAGCAGCATCACCAGATTTGGCATGCTTTTTATTGTTGTAAACATTTCTAACAACAAGGCGAGGGTAACCTTATTATTCATAGGGGGTTGAGATTTGGTTATTATTTATTCTAAATCCAGATTCGTGTGTTTAGCGAACTAAAAAAAAGCCTGAACATATTCAATAATTCTGCTAAAATAAAACTAAACGCTTTAACTAACTTTTAAGATATCAAACATTATCAAATTATCGATGAAACATTCAGTATCATCGGCAAGATACACAGCTTTATCAACATAGTTATCAACAAAGCATATTTTTTTTACGGTTTTTCCGTAAAAAGGGTGGATTTTAACTTAAAAGTCATCACATTAAGCTGTAATAAATAAAGTACTAGTAAAAAATGAAAAAGGGTTTATTAAAACTTCCTAATGCAAAGGAATTCTCTCATTTGAACTAAGAAGCATGAAGATTTAAGTGAATCTTTAAAATAAGACGATTTCACATATTCTAAAAGTCAAAACAACACTAAGTAAGCAAAGTTTTCAAAAGACTCTTAAAACGTTTTTAAAAAAGCAAAAAAAACAGAGGCTATAAGTTTTTATTATAGCCTCTGTTGTATAAAATAATTTTCAACTATTGTATGCTTTCGCGAAAGCAAAAAAACATTATAGAAAACGTTTAATCACATTCCAGATATCATTTCCAAAAATGACAAGCATTAATCCCATCACAATAATAAAACCAATAATCTGACCTCGTTCTAATGTTTTCTCTGAAGGTTTTTTTCCAGAAATCATTTCGTATAATAAAAACATAACGTGTCCTCCATCTAGTGCAGGAATTGGTAAAATATTTACAAAAGCTAACCAAACAGAAAACATCGCTGTAAATGACCAGAATCTTACCCAATCCCAAGTAGGAGACATCATTTCTACAATTCCAATCGGTCCTTTTACTTGTTTATAGCCTTGCACTTCTTTATTAAAGATCAATTTAAACTGTCGTACTTGTTTGGTAAGTGAGCTTATGGTGCGATTCCAACCTTCAGGTATGGAAGCTAATACACCATATTCATCTTTGACAAGTAATTCGTCTCTATCAGAATACAATCCTACGGCTTGATCTTCTTTTATAAAAAAAGATTTTGTAGACTTTTCCCCATTTCTATCTAGCGTAATAGATAAGTCTTTCCCTTTTGCATCTGCAAGAAACTCTTCAAATTGACCCCAATAAGAAATAGGGTTTCCGTTAATACCAACAATTTTGTCTCCAACGGCTATCCCATGCTCAACTGCTAAGGAGTTTGGCTCTAATGCGTCTATTTCATTGGTAATTCTAGGAGAAAGAAAAGCTCCTTTTTTACTTTCTAATATGATCTTTTTTCCTTGATCGCTAATTGGGAAGGTGACATCTTGTCCATCTCTTAGGACTGTCATTTCATCTCCTAATAATACATCAAATAAAATATCTTTATCAAATTTTTGAACTTTCTTACCATCTATCGCTAAGATTTGATCTCCATCTTTTAAACCTAAAGCTTCTCCTTCTTGAGTTACCTCTACTCCATATTTCATTCTATCTGCAGGAATATACACATCACCATTTACAACAAGTAACGTACTAAAGATGACCCAAGCGAGTAATACATTTACAGTCACACCTCCTACCATAACAATAAGACGTTGCCAGGTTGGTTTTGATCTAAACTCCCATGGTTCTGGTGGTTTCTCCATCTGCTCTTTATCCATACTCTCATCGATCATCCCTGCTATTTTAACATAGCCTCCTAAGGGTAACCAACCGACCCCATACACGGTATCCCCTATTTTCTTTTTGAATAGCGCAAACTTTACATCAAAAAACAAGAAAAACTTTTCTACTTTAATTCCAAACCAACGTGCTGGTAAGAAATGACCAAACTCGTGTAAGATTACTAAAATAGAAATGGCAAGAACAAATTGTGATATCTGTATAAATAGCTCCATGGCTGTTGTGGTATGTCAAAATTTAAAACGCACAAAAGTAATCTTTTCACGTGGCATAAGAAAGCAAATAGGCTATTGTACGCTTCTTTTCACTTTTTTTTAAGGGAAAAGAAGGCGTGAACTCAATTTCCAATTGTAATTTTGCAAAAACTACTTGTATGCTACACTTTTTTAAACGGTATATAGTCCTTGCCATTGTGATGACCATTTTATCAATTATCATCATCACGATCATTTATAACCTTCTTAACGTTCCTAAAAAATTACCCATCTATCAACCCGAAATGGTCGATAATGAACTTGTAGATAGCACCATCCAATACGTAAAGAAATATCATAAAATTGCTCCTTTTAAACTCATTAATCAAAATGGAGAGGTAATTACTCAAGAAACGTATAAAGACAAAATATATGTAGCCGATTTCTTTTTTACTACTTGCCAAACTATTTGCCCTATTATGACAGATCATATGGTACAGATTCAAAAAGAACTCAAAGAAGATAGCGAAGTATTATTATTATCCCATTCTGTTATTCCTGAATATGACACTCCTGAAATCTTAAAAGCATACGCTATAAAAAAAGGAGTAGATGATACCCAATGGAATCTTGTTACAGGATCTAGAAAAGAAATTTACACGCTTGCGCGAAAGAGTTATCTCGCGGTAAAAGATATTCCTGGAGAAGAAGATGCTATGGTGCATACCGAAAACTTTATGCTCATAGACAAAAAAAGTCAAATAAGAGGATATTATGATGGCACTGATCCCAAAGAAATAGAACGTCTTCTAGAAGAAATTGAATTTTTAAAATTTGAATACGGGATTAAAAAAGGGTGGCTGCAAAAATTATTTGACTAATCATATTCAAAAACACCTTTAACCCGAGTTATGCATTAGAAAATCTATTACGGTCTGAAACTACTGCAAAATAATACGCTTCACTAGATACCCAGTCAAGCTGAGTACAGGCTTTTCAATCTAACCATAGCCCTTCGACTACGCTCAGGGTAAACTGCTATGCTGAAATTGATAAAACATTTTATTTTATGGCACTTTCAAACCTCATCACGAAGTTCTAATGCATAACTCGGGTTTAAATAATTTTATAGTCGTGTCCGACTAAGACATAAGACCGCTTCGCTGTTAGACATAAAACCTAATTGTTAATCATTTGAGAACTAACTGTAAATAAATATGTTTTCTTTACCTCTACCTAAGATACTAATGTCAAGGACAAGAAGGTTTATTCATTAAAAGCCTGTGTAATACCTACTATATATAGCCTTAATAGATGTATATAAATTTTAATCGGACACTAGTGATAATTTTACTAAAAAAATCTCTTCTCCCTTTCCTAGAAATGATGTATTTTTGTCTTGTTTAAATTTAATCTAAATAAACATTGGAGAGAACTGTTGCCCATTTACTGAGAGGAGAAAAAGCTATTATTAAAGATATAGCTATAGATAAAGTCCCTCTTAAGCTATTGGAAATGGGTTGCCTTCCGGGCAATGAGGTTGAACTTTTACAACTTGCTCCTTTCTCAGACCCTATGTATATAAATGTAAATGGAAGTCATCTTGCTATACGTAAAGAGACGGCATTACATATCATCATAGAAACGCCATCTTAATCTCTTATGGCAAAACAACTCAACGTAGCACTTATAGGGAATCCTAATACAGGAAAGACCTCTGTTTTTAATCATCTTACTGGACTTAATCAACAAGTTGGAAACTATCCCGGTATTACCGTAGAAAAGAAAGAAGGCATTTGTAAACTAGATAGAGGCGTAAAAGCACATATCTTAGATCTTCCGGGCACCTACAGCCTTAATGCTTCTTCGCTTGATGAGAATGTTGTTATTGAATTATTACTCAATAAGAATGACAAAGATTTTCCAGATGTAGCTGTCGTAGTTTCTGATGTAGAAAATTTAAAAAGAAACTTACTCCTTTTTACACAAATAAAAGACCTAGGTATTCCTACGATTCTTGCCATCAATATGGCAGATCGTATGAAGCGCAAAGCCATAAGTCTTGATATTGCTACAATGGAAGCGCATTTAAACACTAAAATCGCTTTAATAAGTAGTCGTAAAAACCAAGGGATTGATTATCTAAAACAACTTATTACAGATCATAAAAACATTTCTACAAAACCCTGTGTAGATGCCTCTGTGATTGCTCCAGAATATTTTGACAGATTACGCAAAGCATTTCCTAATCAAGATTTATATAAATTATGGTTAGTGATTACCCAAGATGTTAATTTTGGAAAGGTAGAGCGTAAGGAAATGAACACCATTGCTTCCTTTAAAACAGAATCTGCAAGTAATCTTAAACGTTTACAGCAAAAGGAAACTATTATACGTTATAAGTTTATCAATGAGGTTCTCAAAGAAACACTCACGATAGATACTGCAAATGCTAAAGATTTACGTACTAGCTTAGATCGCATACTTACCCACAAAGTTTGGGGGTATGTTATTTTCTTTGCCATACTGATGCTTATTTTTCAAGTGATTTATAATTGGTCACAATATCCAATGGATTTTATAGATACTAGTTTTGCATCTTTAAGTGAATGGGTAAAAAATACACTTCCGGCAGGAGCACTCACAAATCTATTAGCAGAAGGGATTATCGCAGGACTCGGTGGTATTGTTATTTTCATACCACAAATAGCATTCTTGTTTTTATTTATTTCTATTCTGGAAGAAAGTGGGTATATGAGCCGCGTAGTCTTCTTAATGGATAGAGTTATGAGACGTTTTGGGCTTAGCGGAAAAAGTGTTGTCCCGCTTGTTTCTGGAACTGCCTGTGCGATTCCGGCTATTATGGCAACACGTAATATAGAGAGCTGGAAAGAGCGACTTATTACGATACTCGTCACTCCTTTTACAACCTGCTCTGCACGACTGCCTGTGTATCTTATTATTATTTCGTTAGTCATTCCAGATGAGAAATTTTTATTCTTTAATTTACAAGGACTCACTCTGATGCTCTTGTATCTTATAGGTTTTGGAACTGCCATCGGCTCGGCATGGTTGCTTAATAAGATTTTAAAAATCAAGAGCAAATCTTTTTTTATTATAGAAATGCCCAACTATAAGCTGCCTTTATTCAAAAATGTTGCTATTAATGTATTAGAAAAAACAAGATCATTTGTCGTAGATGCTGGTAAAATTATCCTTGCAATTTCTATTGTTTTATGGGTACTTGCATCTTATGGGCCTACCAAGGAGTTTTCAAATGCAGAAGCTATTGTCACGGCACAAATGGAAGAGGGCGCTTTTGCAAAAGCGGACTTAGAAAAAAAAATTGCTTCCTTCCAATTAGAAAAAAGTTATATAGGACACCTAGGAAAGTTTATAGAACCTGCCGTAGAACCTTTAGGGTATGATTGGAAAATAGGGATTGCACTTATCACTTCATTTGCGGCTAGAGAAGTTTTTGTAGGTACGCTTGCTACTATATATAGTGTGGGTGATGATGAGGAAGAGACTATTAAAAATAGGATGGCACAAGAAGTACATGCCGTTACAGGAAAGCCTTTATTTAATTTTGCTAGTGGTATTTCGCTATTATTATTTTATGCTTTTGCTATGCAATGTATGAGTACACTTGCGATTGTAAAAAGAGAAACAAACACCTGGAAGTGGCCTATGCTTCAATTAGGAGTGATGACCGCTTTTGCGTACCTTGTTGCTTTAGTAGCGTATCAAGTTTTTAAGTAAAGAAAGTCGTTTTACTACGACTAGACTAGGGAACTTATTAAATTATACCGTATGGATCAATTTCAAAATATTATTGTTATTTCAATCTTTTTGATTGCCGTAGGATATTTGATATCAAAATTTGTGTGGAAACCTTCTTTCTTAAAAAGAAAATCCAAAGATGGATGTGGTGATGGTAATTGTGGTTGTCACTAGATGGGACTTATCGCAGTTCTTATAGGGTATATACTTGACTACAAAGAAGATAAAAACAATTTCTTAAAAGAATTTGCTGTAGGATTTGCATTTTTTGCCGGAAACTTTATACTAGCACTCGTTCTCCAGTTTGTATTTGGAATCCCTTTTCTCTACTGTATTTTTGGATTTGCTATAGAAATCTTACTACTTTTTTCTATTAAAGCATATGTGCAAAACAAGGATGTATAATACAGGTAAAACCTACGCGCTTACTTCTAAATAATAAACTCGATCACGGAAAGGTATACTTGTATTTGGATATGGAGATAATCGCAATGCTTTTATAACAGTTGTTTCTGAAGTGTGTATAAAAACATCTTTCCCAGAGGCATTAAAAATGAGTTCTTTTTCAACTGGAGCTAATCCTTTTTCTTTAATACGTACTTTAATTTTTGCTTGACCTGCCCAAACACAGCTTACACCTTTGGGACATCTGGAATCTTCAAGGACTTCAAGGAAGGTTACTTTGATGTTATTTACTTTTTGGCATTCTCCTATTTCCAATTTAAGTTCTAACGTATCTACGGAAGGTGTAGATGGGATATTTTGTGCTTTCGCGAAAGCGCAAA
>JBLHOX010000113.1:0-8473 GCA_047623725.1 Dokdonia sp.
GCATCATTCATCAGTAATTGAATCACCGAAACAGCAATAGGTAACATCACGACGGTACTTGCGGTATTTGAAATCCACATACTCATGAGTGCAGTAGCAATCATAAATCCTAGGACAATTCCGTTGGCTTTAGTGCCCGTAATTTTAAGGATAGAAAGGGCAATGCGTTTGTGTAATTGTACTTTTTCCAGTGCTAGTGCAATCACAAAACCTCCAAAAAATAGATAGACAATGGGATTTGCATAATTACTAGCCACACTTTTTATATCTCCAATGCCTAACAACGGAAATAAAGCAAGCGGGATTAACGCCGTGACCGAGATAGAAACAGCTTCTGTAATCCACCATATAATCATCCAAGCGGCAATTGCGATGACTTGATCTATAGCAGGGTTGATGATATCAAACGGCAAAAGGAGTATAAGAATGCATAACAAAGGTCCTGTTATGAATCCTATTTTTCTGGAAAGTGTAAATGCATTCATTGGGATTAAAGCTACGGAAAAAGATGTCGCTTATCAACCGTTCTAAAGAGCACTTTTTTAATTACCTAAAATAACCTCCAAAAAGCAAATGACATAACAAGAAAGCGAGTACAGATATAATAATACCAATCAGGAAAATGGTAAAGGAAGACCGTAAGAGTTTAAATTTCCTATTAATTGTTTTTCCTAGGTAATAGGTGTCTTTTGCAATGGTCTTATACAGCTCATCTCCTTGATTCATTAAGTCAGAAATCTGATTTACATAATCTTCTTCCTCCATATCATGAAAATTCCCATAAAACATAAGATTCTTCGTGCCTTTGTTCCCGTGCTCTTTTTCTGGTCTGGTTGCAATAACCGCATATCCTATAGAAATAAGATTGGTCATTAAGATCAATATAGCGGGATAAATTAAATGCGGATCTGTACCTAATTGATCTAACACCGTTCCTAAAACGATAGATAAAATAAGAGCATTGATAGAAATCAAGATATTAGATTTTCTGTCAATCATCGCATTAAGCGTGTATTGATTTTTTGATAATAGCCTAAAAAGAGTTTCGACTCCCTTTTCTGGTCGAGGCTCAATTTTGGCAAGTTTTTTCTTGAGGTTTTTTAATTCCTCTTTATCAATATTAAGATCAGACATTAAGATTTTGTCTTTTTCTTTTTCGATTTCTTTTTTTGATGCTTCCATACGTTTATAGCTTAAATCGGATACCCGTTTTGATATAAAAATTGTTCACTTCTGGTAACTCCGCAAGTGTATTTCTAGAACGATCTCTTAGCTGTATCGAATTACTTATGACATAGCTACTATTGATATAATATTCTATATGCTTTGTAAATTTATACTCATATCGCAACCCGCCTAGAAGTAATTGTTGCCTGAATCTTTCGGCAATTTCTTGCTCTTCTCCTACAGCGATACCGCGTTGTAAATTGGATCTAAATCCATCGAGTCTGGTCACTAATTTTACTCTGTGTTTATCAGAAATATGGTATTGTAAATTCATTTTAGGTACGCCAACATTATACGACCATTTTGGATGAAATTTACGGTAATAACTGATGAATGGTAAAAATGGGAATCCGCCTTTTCCTGAAACAGAAATCCCTAAAATAAGACGATATGGGATATCGTTGTCTTTCTTATCTTTTATAAAAACAGCATCTCCAGAGATAATCACATCTTCAAAAGATAAATTACGAGCTTTTAAATTAGAACTAAATCCTGGCTGAATTCTCGCCCCAAAACGCCAATCATCATTTACTTTAAATGTATACCCTATATTAAGGTCTAGTAATTGGAATTCATCAATCTCTTGAGGGTTAAAATTAATGAGATCTTCATCGATACTATACGCGATATAACTATAATCTAAGCCTACAAAAAGATAGGTATCTTCTTTCAATTTTATAGGGTAGTTAATAGCAAGTCGGTATCTGTCAAAAGCAGATCCATCTTCACTACTTTGAGGTAATCCTACATACTCTATTCTAGCAAGATCCGATAGTTGTGCAGAGGCAAAACTGCTTATAAATAATAAGATGAATGAAGCCTTTTTAAAATGTTGGGGCATAATAACTATTTGTATAATTTTTTGGCAAGCATTCCAATGCTCAATCCTTGAGCAATGATAGAAAATAAAACAACGACATAGGTGATGTATACAATTAATTCGCTAGAAAGCGCTTCACTTAAGCTTAGAGCAAGCGCAATAGAGATCCCACCTCGTAGACCTCCCCACGTTAAAATAGTAATGGTCTTCATCGGTTTTTCTTCTTCATGCTTTAATAATGAGTATGGCAGAAATACCGAAATAAATCTAGCTAATAGTACAATCACAATGGTAATAATACCCAACGTTAAGTAATTGATGTTAAACTCTAATAAGTGTATTGCGAGTCCTATTAATACAAATAGAATTCCATTAAAGACATCGTCTAAGATCTCCCAAAATTCATTAATAGCAATCGACACTTTACTTTTATGATCATTAATATGCACTTTATTCCCTATGAGCAGTCCGGCAACAACCATCGCTAGTGGTCCCGAAACATGAATCATAGAGGCTATGGTGTAGCCTCCCAAAACAACCGCAAGACTGATCATTACCGCTAGATTTGAATTGTCTTTTAAACTTGTAATAAGTTTTAAACCTATAAACCCTATGAGTAATCCAAATAGAATACCACCGACAGCTTCTTCTAGAAATAACGTGCCTATCTCTGCACCTATTTCAGTATGACTGTGATCGCCAGTTGCTGTTGCTATCAATAAGATTCCAGAAAATACAACAACGCCAATCCCGTCATTAAATAACGATTCTCCTTCTATTTTAATACTAAGACTCTTTGCAATTTTTGCCTGTTTGAGGATCGCCATAACAGCAATAGGATCTGTAGGAGATATCAAAGCGCCAAACAATAAGGCATGAATCAACGGAAGGTCTAATCCCATAAGTGATGCCCCAAGATATACGAGTCCTCCCACAATGGCTGTAGAGATTAAAACACCTGTCGTTGCAAAAAGTAAGATAGATTTTTTTTGCGCTGCAAGAGCACTTAAATCTACGTGTAATGCTCCTGCAAATAGCATGAAACTTAAAATCCCATCAAGAAGCAATGTTTTAAAATCTGCATTGACAATAATGTCACAGAAAAACTTGTAAAAGCTAGGAGCTATAGATTTACTTATCGTAACAATGATGACTAGTACCAAGCTCAAGAGCAATAGTCCTATGGTGGAAGGTAGTTTGATCCATTTACTATTTATGTAATTAAAGAGTACGGCAATGGTAAAAACAATACTGAATGACTCGAACATAGTTTAGTGTTTTAATGGTTGTTTTTAGTGGTATACGCTTTCGCGCCTGCCTGCCGGCAGGCAGGAAAGCGTATTAAGCCTTAATATATTTTTGAAGGCAAATTCAGCTCTTTTATATCTTCTGTGTTGATACGTAACTGGTGCCAATCCTGTATTTGCACCACATCTCCTGTGAGTATCGATGGCTTTCCTATATAAGGCAGTATTTGCTCGTTAATAGGGTTTCCGTTTTTGTCGGTAAGCAAGTAATATTCAGAAATATTATTCTCATCGGTCGTTGCTAAAACTGGCGGAATTCCTCCAGAAATACAGAGTGCAGCACAACTTCTATGGATTTTTCCTTTGCCGGGTTTCATGACGCCAAAGTAACATTTAGGGTCAATGATTTCTCCTTTTAATTCCATCCCCCTGACGAGGTGTCTTGTCTTAGGCAATCTATGGGCAGCAGCATTTTCTAGCAAGGAGATTTTCTCATCACTTGTAATTTGTAATAATGTTTTGCCATTGTAATAGATGAGGTTTCCTTCAATGCTTAAGACACTGCCAGATAAGGACCCTGCTTCACTTCTTATTTTTTGTAAAAAAGGATTCGCACTTGATTTTCCAAAACCTAATAATAAAATATTCTTGAATGCGGTATCTCCTGTTTTAACACGTAACATAGGATACGGCATTTCGTGATACACTCCTGTGATCTTTGTGCTAGTCGTTAATTCAAAAGTGCTGTTTTTAAATGTATTTTGAGAAAAGGCAAAAATCAAAGCACCTCCTAGTAATAATAGGATACCAAAAACCACAAACGACTTTAATCCTTTCTTTGTTTTGGGAGATACCGTATCGATATACCCAATATAAAAATCATCTTCTTCTTCTTTCATAAGTACTTGATTAAAATGTAACAGGTTCGATTTCGGTTCCTTCTGCTAACGCTTCAGGAAGGATATAGATACTATTGTTTTTATTCTTTAAACGGTAGGTAGCCACTTTCTCAGTAAATGGAGGAGGAGACTGCCCATTATGCGGTAAGTATTGATATCCATGCCAAGGACAGGTTACGCAACCATCTATCACTTTACCTTCGCCCAAAGGACCTCCTTGGTGTTTACACACATTTGCGATAGCAGATAATTTGTTGTCGTATTTAAAAACAGCAACACGTTCATTTCCTACAACAAAAATCTTAGCTCTGTCTTCAGGAATTTCCTGTATATCACATACATATTCCCATCCTTCTTCCTCATGCGTTGTTTTGGAATTATCCACCTTTGATTCTTTAAACGCTGTCGTTATGTGTAAAGATGCAATGGTCAAAAATCCTAGCCCTAAAAAGGCAATAACCGTTACAGAGGGCTGCTGTTGAAAGGCTCCTAAAAAGACATGAAGAACAACCAATATATACGCTAGATAGACAAGCATGTGTAATCGTTTCCATGTTTTTGGAGAAAGATTCTGAAGCCAGAAATCATGACTTGTTGCAGCCATCAAAAAGAAAATGGTCAAAGCAAAAAAGCCTAGTACCTGAAAAGGAAAATTTGTCAAAGAAGTATACTCCATGTTTGAAGTAAACAATGCAGATATAGGGTTTACATTTCCTAAGGCATGAAACTGAAAGAGCGAAAATCCTCCGTGTATTAATGCCGCTATAAACATACTGACTCCTAAGTGTCTTCTATTATAGAGTATAGGTAGTAACCGAGGGTATAATCTAGCCAAGGGTCCTATGCTTAATATGATATGTAATAAGACAATGGCTAAGGTTCCAAAAGCTCTAATGATTAAGGTTTCTGCACTTGTCTCAGCATTCGTCACTACAGTGATTCCTATAAAACTAATAAGATACAGAAGCATTCCTATCACAATCCACTTGTCATACGTTTTCTTGTGCTTATTCCAAAGCACAGATTGATAGCTTACTCCCATGATAGGTCTATATTTCGTATTTCGTTATTCTTTATTCCATCATATAACTGGATCTTTTTTATTGACTTATCAATGTCAAAAGTATACAGTCCCTTTTTGTCGATACTACCCAAGAAAGCGCCTTGGTTATTCTCTGGCGTGAGTGCATACACAACCGTAGATGCACTTTTTAAAGGCTTCTTGATAGCAATCTGTAGTGTGTTAGAATTTGCTAGTTCTTCTATACTTACATACAACTGAGGGTTATTTTCAATGGTATGAACCGCATCAGAAGCCGTCGTGATCGCTATATCACCATCTGTGTGTAGTTGTTGTTTCACACTTTTAATAGAGAATACAATGAGTACGACACCCACGACTGTCAAAACGATCCAAATGATCTTATGTGCTTTTCGTAATCCAGAAGTCATACGTTCGTTTTTGAAGGTTTTACTAATTTTAAAAATAAAAGAGGCCAAAGTCCGATGGCTCCGGGAACCAGCAAGAGCCTTACAGTCCACGGACTATCTTTTATCTGTTCATCTATCTGTGATGCGCCTCGTATAAAGAAATAGATGCCAAACAAGAGGCCTATCGCAAGATATATAAGAATGATCGTCGGAATAATCTGAGCTATTATCTCCATAGGATTATATTAAACTTGAATCGGTAATGATTTCTAATAAGGCAGGTCCATTGTGGGCTTTTAATTTTTCAAGAGCAGGAATTAACTCTTCTCTTTTTGTCACTCTAATACCTAAGGCACCACAGTTCTCAGCATATTTTGCAAAACTCACATTATGTAATGAAGTCTTCCAAACATCTAATTCTGCTGCTTTTTGTTCTTTAGAAATTTTTCCTAATTCAGAGTTGTTAAGCAATACGTGTTTGATATTCATATTGTACTTGACAAGGGTCATCATTTCTCCAAGATATTGTCCAAAACCTCCATCTCCAGAAACCGACCAAATAGGTCTTTCTTTTCCTTGTGCTGCCCAAGCTCCCATGGCTGCGGGTAGTGAAAATCCAATAGATCCTAAATATCCAGACATCAAGATAGATTGATTTTTTGGCTCAAAATAACGTCCAAAAGAATAGGTGTTGTTTCCTACATCTACGGCGATCACGGCATTGTCTGGCGTTACTTTATTCATCGCTTCAAACACCGCGATAGAACTTAACCCTATCTCGCTTTCATCTTTTAATCTGCTTGCTTTTTCTTCTCTCCAGATTGCCCAACGCTCGGCAATTTCTGGACGTCTATCTACGGTATTTAATTTTCCTTTGGTGTCTTCTTCAAGGATGCTAAGTGTTTCAGAGATTTCTCCCCAAAGTGCCGCATCTACTTTATGAAATTTACTTAAAGCGGTTGGGTCATAATCTACTTGAATGATTGGTTTTTTAGGAGTGATTCCTGTATGATTAGAGAAGGACGCTCCAAACACGAGTAATAAATCACTTTCATTCATAAACCAAGAAGCGATAGGTGTACCACTTCTTCCTAAAACCCCACAGCCTAACTCATGCGTATCGGCAATAAGACCTTTTGCTTTAAATGTGGTAATGACTGGGCAATTTAATGCTTTCGCGAAAGCGGTAATCGCCTCCATGTGAAAACGTGCGCCATGACCTACAATAATAGCGGGCATTTTTGAATCCTTAAGCATATCTACTGCCTTTGCTACCATTTGCCTTGGCGGCGAAATATTCATAGGCGTGATTCTACCTTCTGGCGTTTGTGCTTCTTCTCCTTCTGATTTTGGCATAAAAGCAACCTCGTCTGGGAAGGTAATATGAGAAACATCTCTATTAAGCAAGGCACTTTTTATAGCAAGACTCATGAGTTCGCTATGTTTAGAATTTTGTTGTACACTATGATTAAAGTGCGCAACGGTTTGGAAAGCGCCTACAAGATCTACTTCCTGAAAAGCACCAGTTCCTAGTACTTGGGTATTGATTTGTCCAGAAATAGCAAGTAGGGGAGCGCGGTCTACTTTTGCATCCCACATTCCTGTAAACATATTGGTGGCTCCGGGTCCTGCAATTCCAAAACATACGGCAGGTGTACCCATTAATTTTCCGTACGCTGAGGCAGCAAAGGCAGCAGCTCCTTCATGACGAATTCCAAAGAATTGAAATTTTCCTTTTTCTTCTTGTCGCATCATGGCATCTGCAACGCCTAGATTAGAATGGCCTACCATTCCAAAACCAGTATTTACTCCCCAATTGACCATAGTTTCTACCATCACATCAGAGATGGTGTCTTGATGGGTGTCTTCTTCTTGAACAGCTACAAAAATCTCCTCTCCATCTTCTTTGACTTCAAACGTTTTTACGCCGTCATCAAAACCTCCTGGAGGCGTCCCTGTACAAGGATCAAAATCCCAACCATGCCAAGGGCAACGTAGCATTCCGTTCTCAATAGATCCTTCTCCTAAGGGACCACCTTGATGTGGACACTTATTATCCAAAGCAGAAAATTTTCCGTCATAGTGTGTCAAACAGATACCTTGATGTCCGGCAGTGACTGTTTGAACACGACCTTCTGGGAGTGTCTTTTTGTTATCGAGAACTTTATACCATTTTTTTGTTGTAGCCATGCCTTTTATTTTTATTGAATTTTGTTTTTGAATTGGTCTTGTCGTATGCTTACCGCTCTGTAGGAATATTTAATGAGCCAGAAGAGTCCTAAAAGCAGCATCATAATTCCAAGAATAATCACATATAGTGTTGCATTTTGTGTCGTATCTAATTTTACACTGATACCGGCTATGAGCGCTGCTGTGACCAAACTGGCAATAGCGATATAAAAGAGTACCATTGCTCTATTGAGCAACTTTAATTGTACGAGCTTTCTTTTTATAATAGCCTCATTTTTATCTTCACCATGAATCAACGTATTGATCTCACTACTTAAAGTGACCATCATATTTGAGGTCGATAGAATTAATAATCCTATCCCCGGTATGATTGTAATTGGGATGTACCAGTCTTCCATGTGGTTGTTTTTTAATCTCTAAGGGTTTAATTCACCGATGCTTGCATCGTATTTTTCTTTTTTTGGAATTTGTGATTTTCTCCTTTTGTGATTTGATACCTCGTATGCTTGAATCGAGGTAGTTCATACTATGGTTTTGATCAGTTTGTAAAAGGATTTGACACCTATTTTTTATACTGATCTATAGCTTCTTTAAAAAACAGAACTCCTTCACTCACTTCTATGTGATCTGCCGGAAGAATAGCACCTTTAAAGTCGCCA
>JBLHOX010000114.1:0-8448 GCA_047623725.1 Dokdonia sp.
ATTCATTTGCTTCAGTTAGGTTTGTTCGTTTTATAACGAAAACGATATAAAATGGAGTGAAAAATACTAAAAATTGACCAAAACAAGCCAATAATTAACTTTTTTTACCAAAAACATTTATAAAAAAAACTCTCACATTGTGAGAGTTTTTTGTGTTATGTAGAAATAGGTCGCTTTTACGCTTCTATTTCGTCTCCAGTTCTATCAATAACTACTTGGCCTCTGTAATATAATTTTCCTTCGTGCCAGTGTGCTCTGTGGTAAAGGTGCGCTTCTCCAGTTGTTGGATCTACAGCTATTTGTGGTACAGCAGCTTTGTAATGTGTTCTTCTTTTATCTCTTCTGGTTTTCGAGATTTTTCTTTTAGGATGTGCCATTACGTACTCTTATTTATCTGTTAATAGTTTTCTTAATGAATCCCATCTGGGATCTGTTTCTGACTGATCGTTATTTTCTTGCTCTTTTTTACCTCCTAAACTTAATTCTTCAAGTTTATTTAGCATTTCTGATTTTAATGTTCCGTCTTCAACACCTGGGTGAACCCTTTTGTTTGGGACTGATAGTATGACAAGTTCATATATATATTGAGCAACGCTTAATTCATATTCTCCATGTGGTAAAATAAGAATTTCTTCGTTTTCATCATTATACTCTTGACCAAAATTTACAACAAGCTCAAACTCTCCTTGTATAGGTTCATTATAAGGCTCATTAGTAAGATCACAATTCACATTGACACTTCCATCTACTTTAAAATATAACTGCATAAATGTTGCCTTTTTTACAAAGTCAAGATTTACGTTTATAGCTACGCTATTAAAGTCATCAAATTCAAAATAATCAAAGAACGACTTGTCTATTTGATATTCAAAATTATGCTCTCCTTCTTTTAAACCTACATACTGTATGGTAAATAGTTTCAAATCTTTCATCACATCATCCGTTAGGAGCGTGCAAAGATACATAATTTTATTAATTTAAAAACCTCTTATTCTATTTTTATTGATAGATTTTACTCTTTTGGCAATCAAGGTTTTCTATTTATGACTCTTTAGATCCTTGACGTCCTTTATTTACTGATTTCCTAGGAGAAACCTTCAGTATATTTTTTGTAAGCTCTGCATAATCACTTCTTTTCTTATATATATCTATGGCCATAAAAACAGCTTCCCTAAAAGAACTATGATCTGCCGTATCTTGACCCGCTATTTCGTATGCTGTTCCATGATCTGGAGATGTTCTTATTTTATCTAAACCTGCCGTATAATTCACCCCCTTACCAAAAGAAAGCGTTTTAAAAGGAATCAAGCCTTGATCATGATATGCTGCTAGAATAGCATCAAAATTTTTATAATTCCCTGAACCAAAAAAGCTATCTGCCGCATACGGACCATACACAATCTTTCCTGTATCTCTTATTTTTTCTAGCGTAGGAATAAGCACCTTATCATCTTCATCTCCTATAACCCCATTATCACCTACGTGTGGATTAATTCCTAACAATGCTATTTTTGGTAAACGAATTCCAAAATCACTTTGTAATGTTTTATAAAGCGTTTCTACTTTTTGAGTGATAACTTCTTGTGTAATACTCTCAGAAACATCTTTTACAGCAACATGATCAGTAAGCAGACCCACCTTAAGGCTTTCTGTAGTCATTAGCATCATTGCATCGCCATTTAATTCTTTAGCTAAATAGTCTGTATGTCCTGGAAATTTAAAATCTTCTGTTTGAATAGTAGCTTTATTGATAGGTGCAGTTACCAAAACATCTATTTCTCCCTCTTTGAGAGCCTTTGTCGCCTCTAAAAATGATTTTAACGCATATTTACCCGCCACTTCTGTTGCCTCGCCAAATTCAATCTTTACAGGCTCTTTCCATACATTATATACATTTACTTTTCCATCTACTGCTTTAGATATCTCATCTATACCATGCAAATTTATCTGACTATTCAATATTTTTTTTACAAATGAAAGTGTTTTAACAGATGCAAACAGTACAGGCGTACAAAAATCTAACATCATACTCTCAGCAAAAGTTTTAAATACTACTTCTGCTCCTATACCATTAAGATCGCCTATAGATATACCAACTTTAATTTTTTGATCTTTCTTCATTATATAACAGCTATGGGTTTTGTATTTTTACACCACAAAAGTAACCAAATTATAGTCATTCATGTTTACAGGCATCATCGAAGATTTAGGTAAGATTATTACAATCGAAAAAGAACAAGAAAATATTCACTTAACTATTGAGAGTCATCTTACCCCTGAACTTAAAATTGATCAAAGTGTCGCACATAATGGCGTATGCCTAACCGTGGTATCAATAAACGACAATCAATACAAGGTGACCGCCATAAAAGAAACACTAGAAAAGACAAATTTACATACGTTTAAGGTTCAGGATGAAGTAAATCTTGAACGTGCAATGATTTTAGGCGCAAGACTGGATGGTCATATTGTACAAGGTCATGTAGATCAAATAGGGGTTTGTACAAATAGACAAGAAGAGGACGGAAGTTGGCGTTTTGGTTTTTCTTACGACCCAAAACTATCTAACGTAACTATAGAAAAAGGATCCATTACTGTAAATGGCGTAAGTCTCACTGTTATAAATTCTACAAGAAACAGTTTTAGCGTAGCAATTATCCCTTACACATACGAACATACTATCTTTAAAAACATACAAAAAGACACGATTGTCAATTTGGAGTTTGATGTTATTGGAAAATACGTTAAAAGACTTACGGAAGCGTATTAAATTACGCTTTAGAAAAACGATTTTTAAAAAAATACCCTACACCAACAAGCAACCCTAGAGCTACTAGGATCATAATGTTCTCATCTATTGGAACAGCAAGACCCGGAAGTGACGGTATCATCCTTCCTCCTGGCATAGGCGGAGGTGGCGGCATTGGGCCACCCTTAACCACTTCTTGCGCAATAGAAGCGTATGTAACAACTAGTAGGAGTGTTGTCATAAGTAAGTTTTTGAGTTTGGGGCTCATAGACTACAAAAGTATATAATTTAAAAGGTACTTAATTGTAACGTTATAAATACACTAATAGTATATTGGGTTTGTGCTTTTCATCGGCAATAATAAGCATTTTATCGGTAAAAACAAGTATATACTCATTTTTTTTCCAAAAACACAAATTTCAATTTACATTCATAAAAAAGCATCATACGTGTAAAAAGTAATATCTATACTTATTATCCTACACTTATGATGATCACAAAAAAAATGCGCCATTGAGACTTATTATTCTCTAAACGCTTTTCATTCAATACAATATGAATTTATTAAAAAAAACTATCGCAAAGTATTCTATTTCAAAAAAAAAGTGGTCCCACTTGGGCTCGAACCAAGGACCCTCTGATTATGAGTCAGATGCTCTAACCAACTGAGCTATGGGACCGAAAACGGGTGCAAACTTATGACAAATACTCAATAGAGCAAAGAATTTTATCGCTTATTATTATTTTCTTGACATAATTCTACTAAAACACCTCCTGCCGTCTTAGGATGAATAAACGCTACAAGTTTATTATCAGCTCCTTGCTTAGGTTTCTCATTAAGTAATACAAATCCTTCTTTTTTTAATCGAGCCATCTCTGCTTCTATATTTTCTACTGCAAAAGCAATATGATGTACCCCTTCTCCTTTTTTATCAATAAATTTTGCAATAGGGCTATCTTCTCTTGTCGCTTCCAAAAGTTCAATTTTGTTGGGACCAACCTCAAAAAATGATGTCTTCACTCCTTCAGACAATACTTCTTCTATCTTATAATGAGGCTTTCCTAGTAGTTTTTCGTACAATTTATTGGAGGCTTCAAGGTCTTTAACAGCGATTCCTATATGTTCAATTTTATCCATTTATTTTATTTATTTGTGAGTACGCTTTCGCGAAAGCGTATAATTACTGAAAATAGCTCTTACAAAAGTAACACAATCTATAAAAAGCGTATTTTTGCCGTATGGAATCTAACAGACAGAAAAAGGTAGCGGGTGTTTTACAAAAAGACCTTGCTGATGTATTACAAAATGCATTGCGAGATAGTGGTCACAGAGGTATTATTGTTTCTATTTCAAAAGTAAAAGTTCCTACAGATCTTTCTATCGCAAAAGTATACATTAGCGTTTTTCCAAATGCTGAAGGAGCAAATATGTTACGAGAACTCAATGTAGTGAAAACTAAGATTAGATATGAGATTTCTCAACGTACCCGTCATCAATTAAGACGTATGCCAGAACTACAGTTCTACATTGACGATTCACTTGAATATATGGAAGGAATAGATAGATCCCTTAAAGGGGTAGATAATCCTATTCAAGATCCTTCTTTATTAGAGAAAAGAAAAAAATCGTAAATGCGGTTTCCTCTATATATTGCTAAACGCTACCTCTTTTCAAAAAGTGGCACCAATGCGATTAATATTATCACTTTAATATCTATTGCGAGCATTATTATAGGGACAGCAGTACTCTTTATTGTATTATCTGCATTTGCAGGACTGAAGGATTATAATATCGCTGTAACTTCTATTATAGACCCTGATCTTAAAATCTTACCCAGTACTGGCAAATCAATTACCATCACCCCAGAGCAAGAAAAAAACATCGCAACCATTACAGGAATAGAAAGCTATTCAAAAGTGATAGAGGAGCGTGTATATCTAGAATATGATGGGAAAACGCATCTTGGTTTTATCAAAGGTGTTGATGAAAATTATCTAAAAGTAAGCAGCGTAGACACCACCATATTTGCTGGCTTCTGGCCTAGTATAGGCGAACCTGAAGTCGCGATAGGTTATGGCATAAGGCGTAGACTCTCATTAGGAATGAGTGATTATGGCAATTTATTACGAATTATGGTTCCTAGGCCTGGTACAGGGCAAATTACAGATCCTACGAGCGCATTTAATAAATCAAGTGCTGTTGCTAGCGGAATTTTTCAAGCAGGCGAATCGATAGATAACGATCATCTTTTTGCAAATATTGATTTTGTAGGTAGACTATTAGAATATCCATTAGATAAAATAAGCACTATTGAGATCAAGCTTACTCCAGATGCAGACGAATCAAAAATAAGAGACCAACTGCACGCCATTTTTTCAGAAAGCATACGTATCAAGAACAGAACAGAGCTTAATGATGCACTGTATAAAATGCTGAATACAGAAAATTTAGCCCTTTATTTTATATGTACGCTTGTGCTGATTATAGCGCTATTTAGTTTTGTAGGAAGTATTATTATGATCATAATCGATAAGAAAAGTCATATCAAAACGCTTTCTGATCTTGGAGCTACGCTCACTGATATACGTAAAAGCTTTTTTTACCAAGGCGCTCTCATGATTATTATAGGAGGTGGTATAGGCGTATTATTAGGAAGCATCATTGTTTTTACACAACAACTATTTGGACTTGTAAATATTACAGCCTCTCTTCCCTATCCCGTACGTTTTGAGTTTTTAAATATAGTGATCGTGTATGCTACTATTCTCACCTTAGGCATCTTTGCCGCAAGACTTGCGGCTAGTAGAATAAATAATAGCTTCTTATCTAACACCCCTTAAAACTTAAAATAGCATAAATAATTAGTTTCTAGAGCACCTATATTTCAAGATAAAATAAAACCGTAGCTAAGGCTATGATTTGATTTTCTACTTCATCTAGGCACTCCAAAATCCAAATTATTTTTATCCGATTTTAAATTCATAATTGGTATAAGGATTAGTTAGATAAACTCATACCCTGCAAATTCCTTTTCAATAAGATCCATCGCTGCAAATACATCCTCGCTATGATCGCTAGTAACGAGTTTCATACGATATTCTTTAAAATGCGGAATCCCTCTAAAATAGTTAGTATAATGACGTCTGGTTTCAAAAACACCTAAGACTTCTCCTTTCCAGTCTATAGACATCTGTAAATGACGTCTAGCAGCCTCAATACGTTCTTCCATGGTAGGTGGCTTACATTTTTCACCGGTCGCCATATAATGTTTTACCTCTTTAAAAAACCAAGGATATCCTATACTTGCTCTTCCTATCATAGCGCCATCAAGACCATACTTATCTCGCATCTCTACGACACGTTCGGGCGTATTTACATCTCCATTACCAAAGACAGGAATATGCATTCTAGGGTTATTCTTTACCTCTGCAATAGGATGCCAATTAGCATCTCCTTTATACATTTGTGCTCGTGTACGCCCATGTATAGAAATAGCCGCACAGCCTACATCTTGTAATCGCTCTGCCACCTCAACAATTTTGATACTATTATCATCCCACCCTAAACGTGTTTTTACCGTTATAGGAAGCTTGGTATGTTTTACCATAGCTTCTGTGAGCTTTACCATAAGATCAATATCTTTAAGAATACCAGCGCCAGCACCTTTAGAAACCACTTTTTTAACAGGACAGCCAAAATTAATATCTATAATATCTGGACCACTTGCTTCCACAATTTCTACACTTTTAAGCATAGACTCCATCACTGCTCCAAAAATTTGAATTCCTACAGGACGTTCTTTTTCATAGATATCCAACTTCATGACACTTTTTGCAGCATCACGTATCAAGCCTTCTGAAGAGATAAACTCCGTGTACACCACATCTGCTCCTTGCTCTTTGCATAATGCACGAAAAGGCGGATCACTCACATCCTCCATAGGCGCCAGTAACAACGGAAAATCTCCTACATCTATATCTCCTATTTTTGCCATGCTAATTTTTTAATTGTCATTCCCAAGAAAATGGAAATCTATATATTTTATTAAATTATGTTTAGTCCGCTTTCGCGAAAGCGTATTAATCCTTTACAAACACAATATCTTTAATCAGTTCTTCTCCTTTTCTATCAATCACAACGGTAGTCGCATCACCCACGTCAAAAGTTGAAAGCACACGCATATAACTCATCATATCCACGACCGTACTATCTCCCATTTTGATCACCACATCACCTTTTTCTAGACCTGCGTTTTGAGCTGCCCTACCTTCACTTACACCATCTATACGCATTCCTTTACCAGAAAAAAGATAATCCGGAACTACCCCCAACCCTACTTTAAAACTAGGGACAGATGCGCTCTCATCTTTTGTTTTGGTAAATGTAATTTTCCCGTTATTGTCTAGCTCTGCAATAATGTTTAAGATATATTCTTCTATCATACGCATCCCGTCATAATTAAGCTTTTCACTGTCATCACCCGGCTTATGATAATCATCATGTTGTCCAGTAAATAGGTGCAATACAGGAATATCATTTAAATAAAATGACGTATGATCAGAAGGCCCTACACCACTTTTATGCTCTGCTAGTTGAAAAGAAGAATTTGCTGCAAAAACCGTCTGATTCCATAATGGAGACGTACCTATTCCGTGAACAGCTAAGGCCTTTTCCTCATTAAGCCTTCCTACCATGTCCATATTAATCATATAGTTCATTTCAGAAAGTGGTACTGTTGCATTTTTGGTAAAGAAATTAGAGCCCAATAACCCCATTTCTTCCCCGGAGAAAGCAATAAAAAGGTAGTTATTACCTTGATATTTTTCTTTTTGAAGTTTTTTAGCCAGTTGTAACATCACCGCGACACCGCTGGCATTATCATCGGCACCATTATGGATAGCAGCACCTTCTCTGTATAGAGATCCTTCTCCTCCCATTCCTAAATGATCATAATGCGCTCCAATCACAATGGTATTGGTTGCTTTATTATCCAAATACCCTATTACATTAGTTCCTGTGATAAGGGAGTCGTTTCCGCTTTCGCGAAAGCGTACTTCACCATGTGGATCGTTTTTAGGAGCAAACGTAAATGTCTGAAAAAAAGCATCTTCATTTCCTTTTGGAGACAATCCTAATGACATAAAGCGTTCTTTAATATAATGAGCTGCTTTTAACTCACCTTCTGTACCCGTCTCTCGACCTTGTAAATCGTCAGATGCAAGGAAGGTTACATCCTGTTCCATAGTAACAGGAATAGCAATTTCGTTTTTACATGAGATCAAAGTGATCAATACAAGGCTTAAAAAGATATTTTTCATAGAAGAATACTGTATTTTTGCGCAAAATTAATGATTTATACTCGTATGAAACACTTTTATATACTTGTCATTGTTTTTGCATGTATTGCTTGCAAAGAAAACACATCACAATTATCTACAGAAACTAAGGAAACAGAGGTTGTTTCTAAAGCTCAAGACAATCCATTAATCTACCCTGAGGAGGTTCACTTCAAAAACATCCAACAAGTTACGTTTGGAGGTGATAATGCCGAAGCCTATTGGAGTTTTGACGACAAGCAACTTGTTTTCCAATCTAATTATAAAGACTGGGGCGTAGAATGTGATCAAATGTTTTTAATGAATGTTGGAGAAACTTTTAAGGATAGCAAACCTCCTATGATCTCTACAGGATTAGGACG
>JBLHOX010000115.1:0-8440 GCA_047623725.1 Dokdonia sp.
ATGTATTTGGTTTGAAAATAGTATGTAGTGGTGCTATCTACTTTCGGTATATATATCGTAATCTTATGATTAACTCAAGGCTAATATCGTGCCAAGTTCTTATTTAAAACTACGAAGCAATTTTTTTATATTTCGTTTCTTATGAGCGACTTCTTTTAAAAGTTCTTTACATAAAAAACACTTCCTTTATAGTTAAATCACTAAGGATAACATTGAGTACCAACGCACCACAGAAAATGCCCAACGCATCCATAAAGTGACTTAACTATAGTACTACATAACGTATGTTATATAGTAATTATTTCTTACCCCGACATATATTTACATATCGAAGACATCAATCCTGATATACGTTATATATCCTATCTTGATTATTTAATAAATTGAATGTGCTATCAACTATAACTCCCCTTATACGATAGTACTTTAATGTGTGGTAATTTCTTCCAAATAGTATAGGTCTAAACCTACTACTTTTGAACTCTAAAGAACGTCATTTTTTCTTTATGAGTACATATCAATTTTAGAAAAAACTGTTAAAATTGATTGATTATTTTATAATTAATTCTTAAAATTATCTAAAGTTCTTTAAGTTTTAGTAATTGCCGATCAATATTTACTTTTAGACCGTTTATTTATATTTTCATAAAAGAAGTAATTCTCTTACTATGAAAACTCTATGATTAGTAGCACAAACACACATTTTGTTACTCCTCATTTTTATTTTTCATCATTACTATACCACTTTTGTCTATTTTTCATTCCCACTTCCGCCGTGGGAATCTCATTCTTTTATGTTTAGTAACCATACTCGTATCATCTTGCATCTTTCCTTAAAAAAATAAAATTAGCTTTCTTTTTCATAAAAACCGAGTCTTATTGAGGGAACAGCCTATTTGGTTGAGGGAAGTGGATTCAATTCTCCCTTAACTCCTTACAATAATACTGCAGCTTGTGTTTGTATACAAAAAAGAACAAAGCTTGATACAGTCATTTCAGTAAATGTTGATTTGTCACAATAGAAAGGTGTTTCTATAAAGTTGAGTAGATTGTTACTTATGTAGCAACTATTGTCAGGTTAAGTGCCGTTGAGAACTTCTTTTTATGAGATTCCCGCCTTCGCGGGAATAAAGCATTTTGAGAGCATCTCATAGAGTTCAGGATGTTTTCTTTTAAATAAAGCTGGGCGTTCAAAAAAGTATTCGGAGGCAACGGCAAAAAACTCTGTTTGACTTGTACCTCCATAACTCCGTATATCTGATGTGTTATTATTAATCGCCTCCATTTCTTTATGCATTAACGCCAACCAAGGAGCGATGTATTGGTGTTCTAGTAATCGCTCTGGAATCCCATCGGTAGCGCCATCTGTATTGTCTAGTAAGTGTACAAACTCGTGAATAGCGGTATTGCCTTTATCTGTTGCATTTGTAAATCCGTGATGCAACGCCTTACGCGAAAGAATCATCTGGTTTCTAAAACGCCCTGTTCCTACTAAGCCTGCAATTTTACGATCCTGGACATCGGCCGTAAAGGATAGGTTTTCATCAAAATGATCTGGATAAATTAATACGGTACTTAAGTTATTATAATGCCATTCTTTAAATCCAAATACAGGAATCACAGCGCTAGCGGCTACAAGCATGGTGTCTAGTTCTTCTAATTCAAATTGCACTGCTTCGACATTGATTTCCTGCAAAAAAAGCATCATCCGTTTTTGAAAAATCAATTGCTTTTCGTTTTCAAGATTTTTATAAAACTTCACCTTTTTAAGAAGTAACTCGTGCCAATGTTTTGGAAACGGTTTTGTTTGTTTCTTTTTACGCTTTCGCGAAAGCAATAAAAACACAAATACAACAAGTAGTATCGGAATTATATAGGTCATTATGTAAATATAAAAACTAAATATCTTTTTTGAACTAGTTAAACCGCACGAGATTCCCGCCTATGCGGGAATTAAATTAAATACTATTTTACACTAGGATTCTCGACTGCGCTCGAATAGACAACATATAATTCTTGCCCTTTTTCGTTTATCAAAAAGACATAAGATTCCTGCCTACGCGGGAATTAGCATGAAAATAGCCATGGCGATCATTATGGCATTTTCTATAAACGTAGCTTCTGTCATAGGTAGTTTTAAAGCTGTTCCCAAACAAGCACATTGAATTTCTTGTTTATTTAATAAACTTCTCGTTACTCCTATCGTAGTGATACCAAGAATAAGTAATGTCATCCCTAAGGCTGTTGGAATCGCTATACGTAATAAAAACAAAAGTCCTAAAGCAAGTTCTATAAAAGGATAGATCCATCCATATATACCCATACGTTTTGCCAAGGGGTCATACATTTTAAAACTCATCACAAATCCTTTAAGATCTAAAAACTTAAAGAAACTAAATACGATGTAAAACAGTCCCATAAAGTCTAGCATGGCTTCTCTCCCATTCCATTCCTTATAATGCATTAGGATACTTGCTGCCGTGATATATCCAAAAATGAGAAATAACGGTCGTAATTGTACCCACTTAGAAGATGCATCTTCTACATTTGGAACAAATGCTTGTTCTTGTGACTTGGTTGTAATGGTAAATTTAGGTTTGAGTCCTTTTTGTAAAGCTGCTACGGTACGTGGCGAAGAAAAGGTAATCACCGCTTCTTCTTTTTCTAAAGAAACGTGTGCATCTAGTATTTCTGGAATTGCTTTTAAATCCTCTTCTACTCCAGATCGACACCCGTTACAGGTCATTCCAAGCACCGTATATGTCTGCTGCATGTTACTCATGATCGTGGTCATGATCATGCGTTTCTTCTCCTGCTTCTTTTTCTGGAGCTACTTTCCAATCAAAGACTAAAAGTTCGCTTTTCCTGTAATTACTCACAAAAACCTGTCCTTCGTGTTGTATCACTTCTATTGGTTTTTCAACACCTTCTGAGAGTATTTGTTGGAGCACTCCTTCGTGATCAAATACCAATACACGGTTGTTTTCAAAATCGGTGACAAATACTTCGGTTACACCTACAAAAATACCTGTGGCCGCATTCATTTTTTGATCGGCACCTATGATTTTTAAGAAGGTTCCGTTTTTATCAAATACTTGCACACGGTTATTATACGCATCTGCTACCCAAATTTTATCTTCTGTGATTTGCACATCGGTTGGATAATAAAAATCCCCAGGTGCTTTTCCTTCTTTTCCAAAAGAGATAAATTCTTTTCCGTCTTTACTGTACAGAATACGGTTATTGTAAAAATCGGCGATGGCTTTTTCTTGGTTATATGAAGAAACTCCAGCGGGAGCATCTAAAGAATCTGAAAGCGTTAATGCCTTCTTTTCTCCTTTATCAAAAATACTCACCTCATCATTTCCATATTGAGGCACAAACAGTGTGTTTTCTTCATTATCTATATGCATCGGGCGATCTAAAGAATCTATCGTTTTTATAGTTTTCCCTTCCTCATCTATCAATACCAATCGATTATGATCTCCATCACTTAGCCAGATTCCTTCTGAGGTAACTGCCATTCCTATGGCATTTACGCCTGTAATAGGGATTGCTTTTGAGAGTTGCCAGTTTTTTGCAACTGCTGCTTTTTCTGCACAGCTTAGTATGAGAACTAAGGCTAGTACGCTGTATATATATTTCATTATTTGATTTCTTATTTTAGTTGATGCATTAAAGTTATAATGTCTGTTCGAGCGCAGTCGAGAACTACATGAAGCACTAAGGTATCTTAGGGTTCTCGACTGCGCTCGAACGTACACTACTATTTTTATTTCTTTGTCTCCCCAACCCTAAAGGGAGCAAAAATTCTGTACTCATTACGTCCATTAGAATACGCCACCCTTTAGGGTCGGGGAAAAGCGTATTCAGCATTCATTTAATCTGACAATCATTCATTATTTAATTGTTACTAGAAAGAATGAGATTCCCGCTGGAGTTTATGCTGAGCATAGTCGAAGTACGGGAACTAGTACTCTACACGTTCATACGCACAACAGGCTGGTAAATCTTTATAGGCCCCATTTTTTGCTTTGTGATTTTTGGTATCATGCCCTGCTTTTGCTACCGATTTTTCAATCTTACTAAGGTTGGTTGTCTTGGTATCATAACTCACTTCCAAAAGCTTGGTATCTTTATTCCAGAGCGCCGTTGCAACTCCTGATATATCTGTAGATGCTTTTTCAATACGCACTTGACACATCTCACAATTTCCTGCGACAAAGACACTTTCTGTCACAAGATCTGCATCTGCTGAGATAGCTTCCTTTTGAACAGTTTTCATCTCTTCTACCGTACCATCAAAACGAGTCACACTACCTGTCATAGGCGTGTATCCTGCTTTTTTTACTTGTTGTTCTACTGCTTCAATGGTAAGCGCTTTTTCTGAAGGGTATGTAAAACTAAAATCTCCAGTTTCTATATCTATTTTTACTTTTTTGATTCCTTTAAACTCTTTAAACTTTTTTTCAAGTCCGTAGGCACAAAAAGGACAACCCAAGCCGTCTACTTGTACTTCAAATTGGTCGTAGTTCTTTTGTGCTTGTACTTGTAATGCGGGTACTACCATAAGAATGGTCAGTACGATTAATGCTATTTTTTTCATGGTGTTATTTTTTATGTTTTAAAACGTATATCTCGACCCGAAGAAAATACTGTAATTTAATTCTCTGGTTACATCCATATTTTGGATCAATGGTAACTGCACGGCAAGGTCAAATGTGATATTTTTACCCGCATATTGTATCCCTTGTGCATATAACAGTTGATACCAATCTCTCTCTGTAAATAACGAACTCGTATATTCAAAATACAGATTGATTTGCTTGTTAGGATATTGCGGTTTTAATAGCGGTAAACCTATGCCAAGTTTCCCTCTAAACTCATCTACCGTTGCTTCTGGCGACCAGTTATATCCTAGCTCTGTTGAGATACCATACTTCAACGTCTCATATCCAGAAACGACACCATAATATCCTTCGTAAAAACCTGTACTTAATCCAATTAAATCCAGTTTTTCACCTGTTGGGATACTTTGGAAGGTCTTGGCAATTACTCTAAAGGTTTTTCCTGTAGCATCTTTACGATAAAACTGATATTTACCTAAGACTTTAATATCGGCAAGCGTGCTTCCTGATGCTCCGTTTTCGATATCATAATTTAAGTACGGTAAGTGTACTGCAAATAATGAATTGGACGTTGGCAAATAGTGAAGCATGACAGGAACATATGTTGCCGTAAGACGTTCGGTATTTCTAATTTCTACTAATGACTTGGCTGTAAAGCTTCCGCCTCCTAACATAATAGGTTTATCTGCTGTAATTGGGGGTCCTTGTGTATACGCTTTCGCGAAAGCGAATAGAGCAACAACTAAAAAAAAGTGTTTCATGTATGGTTATTTGATATATGATTAAAACCGAATTGTTGATTAGAAATTCGTTATGAAGTTCTAATGTGTACTCTGGTTATACTAAACTGCGACGAGTAAAGCATCAAAAATCAAATCAAAAATTGCTCGTGAAGAACGATAAAGTCGGTGACAATATCTGGTGGCGGGTATCCATTAAAAGAAATTGAATGTGTTTCAATATCATCAAACAAGTGAATATAAGATGCATATAAAGCAGCAACAAAATCTTGCTGTTGGATATCTAATTTATGGAAAGATGTTCTGAGTTCATCTTGACCTTCAACAATAATTTGCTCATCATGACAACAGCTTTTCTTTTTCATTTCTGAAGAAGAACTGTTCTCCATAGCCATTCCCATACCGCAACTTTTTGCTTCTTTAAAAACAGCAATATCGATTAACGTATCCCCACAATAATGCATATCAACCGTAAACGACATCGTAGTGAAGATCACTACACATGCCATGGTCATAGCCATTATTTTGTGGAATATTGTTTTCATAATGAATTGCAAAATTACGAAAATTAAACGAACACCTATTTTAGATTAACAAAGTCTTATACCAATTGGGTTGTAAAATGTCGTGTTCCTAATTTGAATTATCTTTTATTTTATATTGAAACATGGGCAAAAAAGAGACAAATTATATGCGATATTTTATGATCAAACTGGTATTAATACATCAAGTAGTAAGATTCTTGTAATTTAGTAGACAAAAAAGAAAAATTAAAACATGAAACTATCCGTATTAATTACAGGTCTTGTACTTGCTATCTCTTGTCAAAGCAAACCACATAAAATTAGTGAACCTAGTGCTTCACTCGATCCTGTGCAAACACAAACCCAAGACGGCCTTTCTAAAGCCTATTTTGCTAGCGGATGTTTTTGGTGTGTCGAAGCCGTTTATGAAAGTGTAGCAGGTGTAGAAGAATCTATTTCTGGATACAGTGGAGGCCATACAGAAAACCCAACCTATCAATCTAGTAATACAGGTCGCACAGGTCATGCAGAAGCTGTAGAGATTTATTATGATCCTAACATCGTATCATTTGCTACACTCATTGATGTGTATTTTGGGTCTCAAAATGTCACCCAAGTCAATGGACAAGGACCTGACAGGGGGTCTCAATATAGATCGATCATTTTTTACCAAAATGAAAAAGAGAAAGAGATCATTCTTCAAAAAGTAAAAGAGCAAGAAAAAATACACGGAGAAGGTAAAGTCGCTGCGTCTATATTACCTTTTCAAAAATTCTGGAAAGGGGAAGGATATCATCAGGATTACGAGCGATTGAATCCCGGAAGTCGATACATACAAGGGGTCTCTATCCCAAGATTACGAAGTTTCCAAAAGAAATTTCCTCAATTACTCAAAAAGAATGCGCATTAAGGTTTCCTGACTTTAAGCTCAAATAAAAGCGGATACAAACGGTCTTTAGTTACATAAAGACCGTTTTCATTTTTTATAAGATCTGGTAATACATCATACGGACTCTCATCGTGTTCTCTCAAGAACTCTACAAGAAGTCCTTGCTCAGTAAGTGCAGAAATAACATCAGCCAGTCCATGATTCCAGCCATATTCTTTACTTATCATAGAAGAATCACTATCTGCATACGTACCTTCATACTCCTCATAAATAGTTTCCTTTTGGTTATACCCATAGCGTAACTCAGCTTTTCCAGACGTGTAATCAAACATCCAAACTAAAGGATGAAATTCTACCATATAAAATATACCTCCAGATTGTAAGCGCTCTGCGATCATCTTTCCCCAAGGTTTTAAATCGGGTAACCACCCTATCGTTCCATAACTTGTAAATACAATATCAAATTGTTCTTTTACATGAGCAGAGGTTTCTAGGACATTACATTGCACAAAATTAGCATCTAGTTGGAGGTCTTTTGCAAGTTTTTGAGCGAGTGCAATCCCTTCATCACTTAAATCGACTCCTGTGCATAGCGCGCCCATTCTGGAAAAACTCAAGGTATCTTGACCAAAATGACACTGCAAATGCAATAATGATTTTCCGTTTACATCACCTAAGGCTTGTAATTCATATTGATTTAAAGAAGTTTTTCCTGCTAAAAACCCAGCCATATTATAAAAATCACTCTTGGCGTGAATGGCTACTTTTTGATTCCAGGTATCTCGATTAACTTTGAAATAATCAGGGTTAGCATCAAACATAATTTGTATTTTTGAAATAAAACTTTGAGAAAGATACTACATTTTGACAAAGACGCTATAGAGGAAATGGACAAGCAATTTAGAGCCAATTTCATAAATAGTGTTACAGGCTATAAATCGGCTAATTTACTAGGAACTGTTGATCAAGAAGGCGTTACGAATCTTGCTGTTTTTAGTTCTATAACGCATCTTGGTAGTAACCCTCCTTTAATAGGATTTATTACGAGACCTACTGTAGTGCCTCGTCATACGTATGCTAATATTAAAACTACGGGTGTTTTTACAATCAATCATATTAATGCAGCAATCATTGAAGAAGCCCATCAAACATCAGCTCGATATGATACTCATGTTTCTGAATTTGATGCTACGGGACTCACACCAGAATTTCTCAAAGAAGGTAAGGCCCCTTTTGTAGCAGAAGCTCATATCAAAATTGCATGTCGTTATGTAAATGAGTATCCTATTAAAGAAAATGGGACATTACTTGTCATAGGTGCCATTGAGGATATTTATCTTCCAGAAGGCGTTCATGATACAGAAGACGGCTGGATAGACCTTAGTAAAACTCGAGGCGTTACTATTAATGGTTTAGACAGCTATGCAGAACCGCAATTACTCGATCGCTTACAGTATGCAAAAACAGATTTACATACCACATCTATTCTAAAACCTTGATTATGCATTAGAAAATCTATTATAACTTGAATCTACTGCAAAATATACCGCGATGCTAAAACTCATAAAATGCCATATTTTATTGTATCTCCAACACTAATTACGAAGATCTAATGCATAATCTGGGTTAAAAAGTAAGGGTATATCATCCTAACTTCAA
>JBLHOX010000116.1:0-8426 GCA_047623725.1 Dokdonia sp.
GCTTTAATAGGAGATGTAACACAACCCATATTATTAATTACTTCTGAAGGTCGCGAAGAAGAAACCATTACGAGATTATCGCGTGTAGGGTTTGATTATACCATAGGATATTTAAAAGGAGGTTTTGAAGCTTGGAAAAAAGCAGCTATGGAGTACGATACGGTGACTTCTATACCAGCGACTGATTTCAAAACAATTCTCGAAGAAAAAGAAGTGCCCGTCTATGATGTGCGTAAACAAGGTGAATATGCATCCGAGCATATCAAAAATGCATATCATACGCCTTTGAGTTTTTTAAATGATTATCTAGACTCCTATCCTAGTGATACCAACTTTTATGTACATTGCGCAGGAGGATATCGCAGTATGATTGCTATATCTATTTTAAAAAGTAGAGGAATTCATAATAGTATCGATATTGCTGGCGGATTTACAGCTATTAAAGAAACTCAAATTCCAGTGACAAACTATGTATGCCCTACCACGTTGAAATAAAATTTTAAATACATGAAGAATATTTTTTTTGTACTACTATTAATAGTGTCTATCTCTTGTAAAGGTCAAGAAGAAAAAGGGGGTTACACGATCGATATTCAAACATTACATACAGACGTTATTGGTAAAGATGTACAACTTGTAGATGTACGATCTGAAAAAGAATACAGCCAAGGTCATATAGATGATGCCATCAACATGAATATTGCTGATAAAGAAAAGTTTGCCTTAAAAATTCAAAAACTAGATAAGACAAAACCTGTTTATATTTATTGTCAGGCTGGCGTGAGAAGCCGTCGCGCTAGTAAACTCATGACCGAATTAGGGTTTACACGTATTTATGATTTCACTGGAGGTTGGGGTGCTTGGAGGCAACAATAAAAGCAATGTGTAGTATATGGAATTAAATGGCAATTATTGGGAAAACAGATATCAAGAAGATACTGCACGTTGGGATTTAGGAGCTGTTTCTACACCCATAAAGGAATATATAGATCAGCTAGAAAATAAGGCCCTAAGAATAGCAATTCCAGGAGGTGGTAATTCTTATGAAGCAGAATATTTGTTTAAAAATGGTTTTACAAACGTATTTGTCATTGACCTTGCTGCTTCACCTCTTCAAAACATTCAAAATCGAATTCCTGATTTCCCTAAAAACCAACTCATACAAGAAGATTTTTTTGATCTCGATATGACATTTGATCTTGTGATAGAACAAACTTTCTTTTGTGCTCTCAATCCTAATTTAAGACCCGCTTACGCGAAAAAAATGCATAGCTCATTAGCTCCTAAAGGAAAAATAGCTGGGTTACTATTTAATGCGCCTTTATACGAAGATCATCCCCCGTTTGGTGGAAATACAAAAGAATATCAAAAACTATTCAACCCTTATTTTGATATCGAAACTATGGAGCCTGCGACAAACTCTATAGAAAGTAGAGCAGGAAGAGAACTATTTATAAAAATGCATAAAAAACGTATAATTTGATTTCAGAAGCTTTAGATACCTACTTTCCAAAACTGGCTACGATGCCAGAGCTTAAGCAAGACATCATTGCTATAAGCAAAGTCATTACGCTCGAGGCTGGAACTGTTATCTTAAAGCAGGGAGCGTATGTAAAAAATAATACCGCTGCTTATTTCTGGGCTTGCAAAGGTTTTTAAAGAAGATGAAAACGGTCACGAAGTACTTGTCTATTATATCAAGCCAGGAGAAAGCTGTGTCATGTCCATCACCTCAATGGCACGTAATGAAACGAGTCAAATAAAAGCTGTTATTGAAGAAGATGCAGAAGTTGTTGTGATCCCATCAGATAAGGCTATGATTATTGCCAAGAAATATCCTACATGGAATGAGTTTATTTATGACCTTTTTAATGTAAAGTTTGAAGAGTTACTTACGGTCATTAAGATTCTTACGTTTTCTAATAAAGACATCCGATTATTGGAATACTTGAAGAAAGAAGTAACACTCAAAAAGAACCCTATTTTGCATACTACACATCAACAAATAGCGCACGAATTAGGATCTTCTAGAGAGGTGATTTCTAGATTGCTTAAAAAGTTAGAGAATGAAGGTGCTATAACTTTAAAGCAAGGTAGTATCGAGGTTTTATAAAAGAGTTACGACTCTGTCTTCTTCCTACTAAAGCCATACGTATTTTGCCCAACAAAATCTTTTGGAAATGTGTTATCTCCTTCAAAACCTAGCTTAATGAGTCCGCTATCTTCAGGGATATAATTTGTTTTAAATACATAATCCCAAAGGCTCAGGCTTATTCCAAAATTCACTCCATACTTCCCTTTTGGTAAATCATACGCATGATGATACAAATGCATTACAGGATTATTAATAATATATTTTAATGGCCCCCATGTGATCTTAATATTAGAGTGATTAAAATGCCCAATAACAATCGCTATAAAATGAACTATATAGGCTTGTTCTGGCTCAAAACCACCTAAGATCATAATCCCAAATGTCTTTAAAGGCTTATAAAGAACGTTCTCCATCCAGTGATATCTAAGGTGTGCCGCAAATCCCATTTCCTTCACGCTATGATGTACTTTGTGAAATTTCCAAAGAAATGAAAACTTATGAAGTAACGTATGTGTAAACCACTGTACAAAATCTAGTACTATAAAAAATACAAGTAGTTGCAACCAAATAGGCCATTCTGTAGGATCTATAATAGCAAGACTCTTCGCTGTAATAGAAATATCCCTAAAGAAGATTTCTAGTACTTTATAAAACCCGCTAATTGCGATAGAGAAAATGAAAAAATTAAAGAACATATAAAACCCGTCTAACCAAAAATCTTTCCTAAAAATAGCTTGTTCTTTTCTCCAAGGGAATATAATTTCTAATCCCCAAATGATAAAAGAAATTAAGATAAGTCCGTAAAAGTAATTCGTATACCAAGGCACTTCAAACAACATAGATTTCCAAGTCCAATCTACGTTTCCTAAAAAAGCGTTTGTAAATGCATCTATATACTTGATCATAATCATATCGTCTTAAAAAGCACATCCACTAGGGAGTGGTGCTTGATCTGCTAATTCATTTGCAAAATCTTCTAAAATCATATATTCAGAAAATCCATTAGTGACAGAACCTTTATAGCCTTGCGTACTATATCCCGTCGTATTCATGTGTACTCTAATAATAACTTCTTGTGTCGCTGTTATTGTTACAGCACTTCCAGAACGCACAAAAGGTTGCTCATTTACGTGACTATGTGCTAAAATCCTTCTATAGATAAGTGTTCCCTCTTCAGAGACTACTTCCCACCAGTTTGCATATTGATCACATCCTGTATCAGGACTTGAAACACCTACACTAAACGTGTAACCATCTCCTACTTGTGAAGTAGTCACGCTCACCACAGATGCTTGATCTTGCATTTCTACAACTGTATTTTTCGAAACACTAACTGTTTCATCTTGGTTACAAGAAACGGCATAGAGCCCAAAAAGTATACATAGGAATAGTTTCATTTTCTAAGCACGTATTTTATTTCAAAAATACTAATTAGTCATCAGGTTTTATGTAACAAAAGTCACCTATCATGGAATTGAACCGACTTCATAGTCGAAAAAAACAGTTCTTTAACCCGCCTTATGCATTAGAAAATCTATTACAGGTTGAAATTGCTGCAAAACCTAACGTTTCTCTACATTTTCAAATTTAACCATAGCGATGCTATGCTAAAACTTGTAAAATATCAGGTTTTATTGCACTTCCAAACTTCACTACGAAGTTCTAATGCATAAAGCAGGTTTAATTTCTTAATTTTCAACAATCCGTGTAACACATGTCACAGGAATTGATGACACTACATGTTACATTTGTGACCATTACGATACTAAATACATGAAAAAAGGAATAAAGCTGCTACTTATCTGTCTGATATGTATAGGCATATTTACAACTGCTTATTTCGTATTAGAAAATATATAATCAATAAATACACAGCTATGAAAAAGAACATGGGTACTATAGATCGCATTGTAAGATTTGCAATTGCTATTATTGTAGGCGTATTATATTGGCAAAATATCATATCTGGTACATTGGCTTATGTCCTTCTTGCTGTTTCTGCTATATTTCTTCTTACGAGTTTTATTAGTTTTTGCCCGCTATATGCATTAGTAGATTTGAAAACATTTAAAGAATCACCTAAAGACCAAGAATAAGAATAACATCTCTGGTTAGCCACAAAAGCTCGTTTTATTCTATAAACGAGCTTTTATAGTATCTTGTCATGATGAAACTACAAACAGCCGATATTACTTTTGTACTCATTCAATTTGTATTGTTTCTTTTATTTATTCTTGAGATACCGCAGTTACAAGTTGCCCTTCCAAATTTCATTTCTATCATTGGAATTACTGGAGCTGTAGTAGGCTGTATTATACTACTTACCGCAGTACTACAACTCAACAAGAATCTATCTCCTTTTCCTTCTCCAAAATCAGGGTCACAACTTATTCAGAATGGGCTTTATAAATACATACGCCATCCTATTTACACAGGTATTTTAACACTCCTTTCTGGGTATAGTCTCTATGCAACATCTGGCTATAAACTCCTTATTACCTTGCTACTTCTTGTTTTATTTATATTCAAATCCAGTTATGAAGAAAAAAGGTTAACGCTTACCTTTAAATCGTATTCAAAGTATAAGAAAACCACGGGACGTTTCTTGCCAAAAATAAACCCGTAAACGTTCTTTTTATGTATCAAAAGTTGCCGACAAATTAACGTTTGAAAAGTATCTTTATATCATAGAAATTTTAAGACCGATTCGTATGGAAAATTTAGATGCTGCAAGACTGCAAATGGCGTTTACTCTCATCTTTCATATTGTATTTGCCTGCGTAGGTATGGTGATGCCTTTTTTTATGGTTGTCGCTCATAAAAAGTGGTTAAATACACGAAACCAAGTATACTTAACACTCACAAAATCATGGCAAAAAGGAGTTGCTATTTTTTTTGTCACAGGAGCCGTTTCTGGAACAGCACTTTCCTTTGAACTTGGGCTTTTATGGCCAGAATTTATGAAACATGCAGGTCCTATTATTGGAATGCCTTTTTCGCTAGAAGGGGCTGCCTTTTTTGTAGAAGCCATAGCACTTGGTTTTTATCTCTACGGATGGAATAAAATACCTGAAAAATTTCACTGGTGGACAGGAGTAATTGTCGGTATATCTGGAGTTGCTTCCGGAATTTTGGTCGTTTCTGCAAATGGATGGATGAACGCTCCATCTGGATTTGATTACATCAATGGAGAGTTTCTTAATATTGATCCTATAAAGGCCCTCTTCAACCCTGCATGGTTTACACAAGCGCTACACATGACACTTGCTGCATTTACAGCTACAGGATTTGCTGTAGCAGGAATACACGCATATCAAGTATTTAAAAAGCGAAATATAGAACTCCATAAAAAAGCATTTAAAATTGCCATCACTTTTGGTGCCATTGCCGCTATTTTACAACCCTTAAGTGGAGACCTTTCTGCAAAAGACATCGCCGAAAGACAACCTGTAAAACTAGCTGCTATGGAAGCTCATTTTGACACCTCAACAGGAGCCCCATTATATATCGGAGGGATTGTAAATCAAGAAACACAGGAAGTCACTTATAAAATAGAGATTCCAAAAGCACTCTCTTTTTTAGCCTTTGGCGACTTTGATGCTGAGGTAAAAGGGCTCAATGATTTCCCTAAAGACGAACATCCCAATGTCGCTATTGTTCATTATGCTTTTCAAGTGATGGTGGGTATAGGAACGCTATTATTACTGGCAGGGGTATTCTTTTTTATTACGCTTTCGCGAAAGCGTAATTGGTTTAACTCTCCTAAGTTTTGGCTTCTATTTATCATATTAGCTCCCATGGGATTTATCGCACTAGAAGCCGGATGGATTGTCACTGAAGTAGGGAGACAACCTTGGATTATTCATAATATTATGAAGACGAAAGATGCTGTCACGCCTGTACCTGGAATTGTTTACAGCTTTTATATGTATGTTGTTCTCTATAGTATTCTAGCCATTGCTGTCACTTGGTTAATGAGTAGGCAAATCAAAGCATTAAACAATCCAACATCTATAGAATCATGATATACGTAGTTCTCTTTTTTCTGGCTTTCTCGTTGTTGCTTTATGTACTTCTGGCAGGCGCCGATTTTGGTGCTGGTATTGTAGAATTATTTTCTTCTAAAAAAAATCAAGCGATGACCAAGAAAACGATATATAGAGTGATGGGTCCTGTGTGGGAAGCAAATCACATTTGGATTATTATTATGATCGTCATTTTATGGGTCGCATTTCCTGCCTATTATAACATCCTTGTCGTATCCCTTCATATCCCACTCACACTTATGTTGCTGGGTATTACGCTGAGAGGTGTTGCCTTTGTTTTTAGACACTATGATGCCTACAAAGACAACTCACAAATTCTCTATGACTGGATGTTTAAAACAGCAAGCTTAGTCACTCCTATATTTTTAGGCATCACCTTTGGTGCTATTATTAGTGGAGAGATTATCCATACCACTAGCGTTACTGACTATAGTTTTAAGGCATTATATATAGATTCTTGGTTGCATCCGTTTTCTATGTTAACAGGATTCTTTTTTGCAGCTTTATGTGCTTTTTTATCGGCTGTATTGCTTATTGGAGAAGCCGATGCCGTGAATAGAAACGTATATGTAAAAAAAGCAACCATTGCCACTATTGTTGTGGTACTTATTGGTTTTATAACCATCCTGTATGGATATTATACCGAGGTCCTATTTGTGGTAGATTTTATACGTAACCCGTATGCAATGATTGCGATTATACTTTCGGCAATACTGCTTATCCCATTATGGACAAGTATACGTAGAGGTCGTAGGATTTTAAGTAGAATCTTTGCGGGCAGTCAAGTACTTCTTATTTTAATTGCTGCTATAATTCCTCATTATCCTGCTATTTTATTTACAACGCAAGGATCTATTAGTATTCTTCAAGGAGTTGCGCCAGAAAGTGTCATACGTACTCTTGGCATTACACTACTTATAGGTGGAGGTATTATATTGCCAGGGCTTTTTCACTTATTGAAATCCTTTAAGATGATTAAAATTCTAGAGCGTAAGTAAAGAGACTATTTGCTATATGTAACTTAGGTTACCAACTACCTAGTTAAAAAAGCGTTTTTTTGTCAAAAATGCTTTTACTCATGAACTGGATATATGATCCTTGGCCTTGGTATATAGGAGGTCCTATGATTGCTTTGATTCTATTTTTACTCCTTATGGTAGGTAAAACGTTTGGAATGTCATCCAATCTAAGAACGCTTTGTACGATATGCGGTGCTGGAAATGCGACAGGCTTCTTTAAATTTGATTGGAAAGCGCAACGTTGGAATCTTATCGTAGTGATAGGAGCTGTTATAGGAGGATATATAGGATCTCACGTATTATCAAAGGATAAAGCTGTTGCTATTACCCCAAATACCATTAAAAATCTCAAAGAGATAGGATTTGAAAGTGCGGGTACAGCTTATCTGCCTACAGAATTTTTTGGAAACTCAGTTTTTACAGATCCTAAAGCACTTCTTTTACTTGTTATAGGAGGATTACTCGTTGGGTTTGGCGCTCGATATGCTGGAGGGTGTACTTCAGGGCATGCTATTTCTGGGTTGAGTAATTTACAACGTCCATCATTAATTGCTGTTATAGGTTTCTTTATAGGGGGACTTGTGATGATTCATCTTATTTTCCCTTTATTATTTTAAGTTATGAGAACACTTGTTTATTTATGTATAGGAATCTTATTTGGTATTACGATGTATAAGTCTGAAGCAGCTTCTTGGTTTCGGATTTATGAAATGTTTACGTTTGACTCCTTCCACATGTACGGTATTATAGGATCTGCGCTAGCGATTGGCATCACGGTCACACAGCTTATAAAACGTTTTAATATCCCTTCATTTTATGGAGAAAGAATACGGTTTATTACTAAAGAAAAAAGTTGGAAACGATATCTGATAGGAGGTATCATTTTTGGGTTAGGATGGGCATTAGCGGGCGCATGTCCTGGACCTATGTTTACACTTATAGGCGCTGGATTTTTATCGATTTTGGTTGTTATTATCGCAGCAATTTTAGGAACCTTCTTATATGGTGTACTCAAAGATAAGCTACCGCATTAAAACACATCGTATAGCTCATTTTCACCTATAATAGACTACTCAATCTTTACGCGTTGTGAAACGGCGTCTAGCCATATATAACTCAAATCTGCTCCTGCAGCACCGTGACAGGTCATACAACTACGATTGCTTCTTTGTTTTGCGGTACCATTCTCATCATCACAATAGGTAGTCATAAATGACTCTATCACTGTATTTCTTAAAAAACGAGGTCTCGCACTAAAACAATCAT